>CALBKQ010000082.1 GCA_937895645.1 uncultured Clostridia bacterium | reverse complement strand
CTTGTATTTGATGAAGTTGTTACAGGTTTCCGTATCGGTATGGCAGGTGCTCAGGGCTTCTTCGGCGTATCTCCTGACCTTACAATCTTCGGTAAAGTTATTGCTGGTGGTTACCCAGGTGCAGGCGGTGTCGGCGGTAAGAAACAGTATATGAAACACCTTGGTGCTGGTCTTGACGATTCAGGTATGAAAGTTAAGAAAGCATTTACAGGCGGTACAATGACTGCTAACCCACTTTCTTGCTGTGCAGGTTACTTCACTCTTGAAGAAATCGACAAACAGAACGCATGTCAGAAAGCTGGCGAAATGGGTGACAGACTTACAACAGGTCTTCAGGAACTCGTTGCTAAACATGGTCTTCCATTCGTATGCTGGAACGAAGGTTCAGTTTGCCACCTTGAAACAGTTGGTACAATGCACTATTCAATCGACTGGTGCAAACCTTGGAAAATCCCTGGTGTTCTTTCAGCTACAAGCGAAAGAAAGAAAGAAATGCAGTACATGGGCGCTGCTTACATGGCAGAAGGACTTGTTACTCTTGCTGGTAGCCGTCTCTACACATCAGCTGCATACACACCTAAGATGATTGACCAGGCACTTCAGTGCTTTGACAAAGTTTTTGCAAACGTTGCTGTTAAGCCATCTGCAAAATAAATCTTGACTTATTCGGGGCGGACGGATTTTCGTCCGCCTTTAATCACTAAATAAGAGGTGAAAACTATGGATATTATGCAGGCAAAAGAAACTGTTATCAGAGCAGGTCATGAACTTATTGCTGCTGGGCTTATTGCTCGTACTTGGGGTAACATTTCTTGCAGAATCAGTGAAACTCAGTTTGTAATCACACCAAGTGGTCGTGCTTATGACACTTTGACTCCTGAAGAAATCGTGCTTGTAAATATTGAAGACCTTGAATATGAAGGTGAAATCAAGCCATCAAGCGAAAAAGGTATTCACGCAGCTTGTTACAAACTTCGTCCTGAAGTAAATTTTGTTATACATACTCATCAGGTAAACGCTTCAATCGTTTCTGCACTTGGTATGGACATTAACAACGTTGATGGCGAAAACGCACAGGTTGTTGGTACTAATCTTCCTATTGCATCTTATGGTCTTCCTGGAACAAAGAAACTTCGCAAAGGCGTTATTGACGCAATCACTCGTTCTGATGCAAAAGCAGCAGTTATGGCTCACCACGGTGCAGTATGTATGGGTGTTGACTATGACGACGCATTCAATGTTGCACAGAAAGTTGAAGATATTTGCGAACAGTATGTTATGGACAAATACACTTCACTTACAGGTAAGGTTGCTGATAATCTTACAGCAATCAACGATTATGTAGTTGAAAAGTTCACAAAGAAACCATCAACTGCTCCTGAATTCCCTGCTTGTAAGAGTGAACGTGACGGTTCAGTTTTCAATATTTCAGTTATTGATGGCGACGGTGCAATCACAAGAATTGACATTGAAACAGGTAACGTTATTGCTGGTGACGCTTCAAACGAATCAATTGAACTTCACCGTGCAGTTTACAAGAAACGTGCTGACGTTAACTTTATTTCTCATTCAAAAGACCCTTACACAGTTGCATGTTCAAAAATGGGCAAAACAATGCGTCCACTTATTGATGACTTTGCTCAGATTGTTGGTGTTACTGTTAAGAGCGCAAAGTATGACCCTAACAACTCACTTGCAACCTCAAAAAAAGTTGTTAAGAAACTTAAGGGCAGAAATGCAGTTCTTCTTGAGAATAATGGTGCTCTTTGCGTAGCAGGTAGCGAATACGACGCAGGTGCTATTGAGTTTATTACAAACAAAGGTGCTAAGATTCAGATTAGTGCACAGATGTTTGAAAAAGTTGAACCAATCAACCCACTTGAAACAAGAATTATGCGTCTTGTTTACAAACTCAAGTATTCAAAACAGGCTGGTAAATAAAACTTAATACAAAAAATTAAGGAACTTCCAAATTGGGAGTTCCTTTTTTGTTGACTTAACCACTTGATATTTTGCAACCGAGTATCTCATTTTTTGTGACCGAGTATCTCATTTTTTGTGACCGAGTATCTCATTTTTTGTGACCTATAAATAATATATAAATAAAATATATAATTATTATATAAAGACAAAAAATCAAAGTTCTTCAAAACTACCGGTATAAAGTTGATAATACTTACCCTTTTGTGAAATCAAGTCGTCATGGTCGCCACGCTCAATAATGCGTCCGTTTTCAAGTACCATAATAGCATTCGCATTTCGTACAGTTGACAGTCTATGGGCAATAACAAATACTGTTCTGCCCTCCATAAGAGCATCCATACCCTTTTCTATCTGCTTTTCAGTTCTTGTGTCGATTGAACTTGTTGCCTCGTCAAGAATAAGCACCGGTGGGTCTGCAACTGCAGCACGAGCGATTGAAAGCAACTGACGTTGGCCTTGGCTGAGGTTTGCACCATCACCTGTAAGTATTGTATTGTAACCGTCAGGTAAGTTTTCAATAAATGAGTGTGCATTTGCAATTTTTGCAGCTTTTACAATATCTTCGTGGGTAGCATCAAGATTACCGTAACGAATATTATCTTCAATAGTGCCTGTAAAGAGATGTGTATCCTGAAGAACAATGCCAAGTGAACGGCGTAAATCATCTTTCTTGATTTTCTGAATATTTATACCGTCATAACGGATTTTACCTTCTTGGATTTCATAGAAACGGTTAATAAGATTTGTAATTGTTGTTTTACCCGCACCTGTTGAACCAACAAACGCGATTTTCTGACCTGGTTTTGCGTAAAGTGAAACATCGTGAAGAACAGTTTTTTCATCAGTATAACCGAATGTAACATCTTCAAAAACAATGTCACCTGCAAGACGGGTATAAGTGATTGTGCCGTCACCATGAGTATGTTTCCAAGCCCAGATGCCTGTGTGCTTCTGGGTTTCCTCAATTTCACCCTTGTCGTTGATTTTTGCATTGACAAGCATTACATAACCCTCGTCGATTTCTGCCTTTTGGTCAATAACATCAAAAATTCTTTCTGCACCAGCAAGTGCCATAAACGCATTGTTGAATTGTTGAGTAATATTTGAAATTGGTTGAGTGAAACTTCTTATATACTGCAAGAAAGCAACAATTTCACCAGGAGAAATAATACTCTTGATTGCTAAAACACCGCCAAGTGCCGCAGAAAGTGCATAAGCCACATGAGACAAGTTGTTCATAATTGGACCTAACATATTTGCAAAAGAGTTTGCACTTGTTGATACCTTACGGAGTTTCTCGTTTATCTCGTCGAAGTGGGCAGAAACCTCTTCCTCGTGATTAAAGACTTTAACAACTTTCTGACCTTCAATAATCTCCTCAATATAACCGTTTACTTTACCCAAATCTTCTTGCTGTCTTTTGAAGAAAAAAGCACTTCGTTTACCAATAACTTTAGTAACGATTGTCATTACAACTACCATCAAGAGAACAACTAAAGTCATTTGCCAACTCAAAAATATCATAATAATCAACGAACCGAAAATCATAATACCTGATGAGATAAACTGTGTAACGCCTTGACTTATGAACATTCTCAATGTTTCAACATCGTTTGTAAAACGGCTCATAATTTCACCGTTTGCACGGGAATCAAAATAACTGATTGGTAAATCTGAAAGTGAGTCAAACAAGTCTTTACGGATTTTGTTAAGTGTTTTTTGAGTAAGCCATACTGAACATTTTGATTGCCCGTAAGAAGCCACAACACCACTTAAAAAGACTGCTGCCATAATGCCCATCATCTTAAAAAGGCCAGTAACAAGTTCTCCCTCAAAGTTTCGTCCTATAAGAGGGGTAAGATAATCGTCAATTATAGGCTCAATAAAAAGTGCGCCTGAAACAGATGCAAGTGAACTGATAGCCGCAAAGAAAAGCATACCTATAAAAAGTCCTTTTTGCATTAAGATATACTTTAATAATCTTCGGATTGTGCCTTTTGTATTCTTTGGTTTTGGTGGTGCCGGTCTGCCTCTGCCACGGTTACCTGGTGTGCCCATTGGTCCTGCCATCAGTTACCACCTCCTTGCAAATCGAAATCGTCTCCGCCTTTTTGTTGCGATTCATAAATATCTTTATAGATTTCATTACGCTCTAACAACTCGTAGTGAGTGCCTATGTCGTTAATTCCACCATTTTCAAGAATAATAATCTTATCGCAATCTTCAACTGATGAAATTCGTTGTGCGATAATGATTTTTGTTGTATCTGGAATACACTCGCGAAGTCCTTTACGGATTTTTGAATCTGTAAATGTATCAACTGCGCTTGTTGAGTCGTCAAGAATAAGAATTTTCGGCTTTTTAAGAATTGCACGGGCAATACAAAGTCTTTGCTTTTGTCCACCCGAAACATTTGAGCCGCCTTGACTCAAATCAGTATTATATCCATCAGGGAAAGAAGAAATGAATGAATGTGCATCTGCAATTTTACAAGCCTCAACTAATTCTTCATCAGTTGCATTTTTGTTACCCCAACGAAGATTTTCTGCGATAGAGCCTGAAAAAAGCACATTTTTCTGTAATACCATACTTACTTCTTCACGAAGAGCGTGGATTTTGTAATCTTTAACGTCAACCCCACCAACTGTCACTTGACCGTCAGTTACATCATAAAGTCTTGGGATTAACTGTACAAGAGTTGTTTTTGCACTACCAGTTGCACCGATAATACCAACCATTTCACCACTTTCAATTCTGAAATCGGCGTTTTTGATTACAGGATTATTAGCACCATTATATTTGAATGACACATTCTTAAATTCAATAGAGCCATCTTTTACTGTTGTTTCTGTAGCGGTGTCATCTCTTATATCAGGAATTTCATTGATAACCTCATTTATACGCTTTGCACTTGCCTGTGACATAAAGAATTGCATAATAAGAAAAATAACCATCAAGAAACTCATTAAAATCTGCATTGCATAAGTGTAAACAGCAGTAAAGTCGCCTATATTGAGAGTTTCTGCCGAAATACATTTTGCTGCAATATAAAGAATTGAAAGGATTGTGCCATACATAATCATCATAAATGTAGGCTGACCCAATATCATAAGTTTTTCTGCGTGTAATGCCGCATTAAGAAGATTATCGTTTGCCTTTTTGAATTTATCTTTCTCATAATCAGAACGGACAAAAGCTTTAACAACTCTTATGTTAGTAAGGTTTTCCTGAATAGATGCGTTAAAGCCATCAAACATTTCAAGTAATTTCTTAAATCGTTTCATTGCTATCGGAGCAAAAATTACAAGTATAAGCATAATAAGAGGAAGTGACACAAGAAATGCTGACGAAATCTCTTTGCTCATTCTTATTGTAAACACAAGTGCCACCACAAACTGAACAGGTGAGCGGAAAAGCATTCTAATCATCATAACAAACGTATTCTGCACACTGTTTACATCAGTTGTGAGACGGGTAATAAGTGAGGCAGTTGAAAATCTGTCAATATTTGAAAATGAGAATGTCTGAATTTTATCCATCATATTTTCACGGAGTTTTGCACCAAATCCCATACCTGCAACTGCGGCAGCACGTGCTGCTATTGTGCCACAACAAAGTGAACCTAATGCGTATATGAGCATACGAATACCGTATCTTAACATCTGGTTAAGGCTTTCATCACCAAAGCCATCTGACTGAATAAGATTCACAATCTCTGCCATTACGAGAGGAATCATAAGTTCAAGTATAACTTCACCCACCATAAAAATCGGAGAAATTATTGCAGGGATTATATACTTTTTAGCGTATTTCAACAACTTAAACATTTTCATCCTCCTTTACAAAATCAGTTAAATTATTATTCATTCTTTCAAGGAATGTTACCATTAAATCCATCTCTTCTTCTGTAAAACCCTTATACGCAATATCATCAATACGCATAAAAGTATTTTCGGCAAACAGAAAAAGTTCTTTTCCTTTTTTTGTAAGTTTTACAGTGTTTCTTCGTGCATCTTTTTTATTTTCCAGTCGCACAACAAGACCTGATTCTTCCATTCTTTTAAGTGATGTTGCCACAGACGGTGGTGAAATATGCAAAAATTCTGCAATTTCTTTTTGCGTTGCGTCATTATGGTCACTTAAATATTTAAGTATTGGTGGTTGCCCAAAATATATGCCCCTTTCACGAAATCTTGCATCAATAATATTTCTGTGACTACAATGATAACGATGAAAAGCATCATTTATTTTTTTTACTTTTTCTATCATCTTTTCACTACCTATTCAAATTAATTAACCGTTTAATAATTAACCGATTAACTGTTTTTTATTATATACTCTTTTTTATATAAGTCAACCCCGATTTTTGCCCTTAATTATGAACTTTTTGTAAACAAATCGGCAATTTTCAGAAATCGTCCCACAAATTGCGGGACGTTTTTTATTTTTGGGACTATTTATGGAGAGTATTTTTTGAAGCTCTTCGGAAAGGAGTAAAAAATGAACGAACGAAAACTTACAAAAAAAGAGTTGGATTTTTGTCGTATATATGTACGACTACGGAATCCAAAAGAAGCAGCAATTAGGGCAGGATATGAAATCTTACCCGAATACCGTGCAATAAGTCTGTTATCTAAAAAAGAAATCCGCCAGAAAATCACAGAGTTAGAAAAAGAAAACCTTGTTGATGAAAGCCTTGTGTCAGCAGGTCTAGAACGCCTTGCTTTCGGCTCTTGTGCAGATGCGGTGAAACTTATTCTTTCTGCAAATCAAAATACTTCCCCCGACATTGATTCACTTGATTTATTCAATGTGGCAGAAATTAAGTTCACTTGCGGAAAAGGTATGGAAATCAAGTTTTTTGACAGACTTAAAGCCCTTGAAAAACTTTCTGAATTATCACAAAACGGTAAAAAAACCGGCACTTTATCTTTCTATGAGGCTCTTGAAAGAAGTGCAGGAAAACTTACGGAGAGTGAAGATAATGGCTGACATTAAGTTTCGTGAATTTTCAGAAAAACAACTTATTGTGCTTAACTGGTGGTGTAAAAATAGTCCGTATAAGGATTATGACGCTATTATCTGTGACGGCGCTGTAAGAAGTGGCAAAACTGTTTGTATGTCAATTTCGTTCATTCTTTGGGCTTTTTACCGATTTTCTGATTGCTCGTTTGCGCTTTGTGGTAAAACAATTACTTCCCTTCGTCGTAACGTAGTTACTCCCCTACTACCGTTACTTTGCCAAATGGGATTTACTGTAAAAGACAGAAAAAGCAGTAATGTTATTGAAATATCAAATGGTAACAAAGTTAACAGATTTTACCTTTTCGGTGGTCGTGATGAATCCTCTGCGTCACTTATTCAAGGTATGACACTTTGTGGAATTTTACTTGACGAGGTAGCACTTATGCCACGTTCATTTGTTGAACAGGCAATGGCAAGATGCTCTGTAACAGGTTCTAAACTATGGTTTAACTGCAACCCTGAAAATCCCCGTCATTGGTTTCATACTGAATGGATTAAGAAAGCAAGTGAGAAAAACTGTCTTTATCTTCACTTTCTTATGGAGGACAATCCATCACTTTCAACAGAAATACGGGACCGTTACAAAACCTTGTATTCAGGTGCTTTTTATGAAAGATTTGTGCTTGGAAAATGGGTAGCAGTTGACGGTCTTGTTTACCCCTTTTTCAATGAAAAAGAACACATTACAGATACTCTCCCTAAAAATTGCAGTCAGTATTATATTTCTTGTGACTACGGTACCGTTAACCCTGCCTCATTCGGCTTGTGGGGATTTTATAAAGGCGTATGGTACAGAATAAGGGAATTCTATCACGATTCAAAAGCAAAAGGCTTTCAGATGACCGACAGAGAGTACTATGATGAATTAGTTACTCTTGCAGGTGACAAAAGAATTGAAGCGGTGATAGTTGACCCCTCTGCCGCCTCCTTTATGGAGTGTATTCGTCGCGAAGGTAAATTTCGCGTAATCCCCGCAAAAAACAATGTGGCAGACGGAATACGAAAAGTCAGCGAAAAACTGAAATGCAAAGAAATTTTAATTGGCAATTCCTGTGTTGATACAATCCGCGAGTTCGGAATGTATCGATGGGATACAAACGGGGTACACGATGCCCCACGAAAAGAGTATGACCACGCAATGGACGATATTCGTTATTTTGTGGCTACTGCTCTTGAACAAACTGACGGACTTGGCTTTGCCTTATCCGTTGAAAGAAACTAAATGAAAGGAGAAAACAAGTTTGTCAATATTTTCAAAAATGGCAAAGAAAAAGGTCTGCACTTCTTCTCCACAAACTTCAAACCAACACGCTTTTGACCTATTGGGCAGTTACTCACCTGCTTGTATCTGCAACCCTGAACTTTACAGAATGTTAAGAGAAGCAATTCCTGTGATTGATACAGCAATTTACAAAATTATTCGTCTTACAGGAGGATTTACTGTAAAAACCAATAATGGCAGAAATCAGACACAACTTGAAGATTTTATACGCAACATAAATGTTGGTGGTACTGGCAAAGGACTTCAACAGTTTATTGATATTTATTTTGAACAGTTGCTCACTTACGGTACATCTGCAGGTGAAATTGTAACGGACGGTAACAATATTAACTCTCTTTACAATGTGCCAATCCGCAATATATGTCTTAAAAGAAATCATAAAAACTTCAACGAAGTTCTTATTTGCAGACCTGACAGTGACTGCACCCCTGTAAAATTTCAAGAACTTGTTATGTATTCAGCGCTTAACCCAGAAGCTGGTAGTATTACGGGTAATTCTATTCTTAAGGGACTTCCTTTTGTAGCATCAATTCTTGTTAAGATTTATGAGTCTATCGGGCAGAATTGGGAACGTGCAGGTAATCTTCGATATGCAGTTACATACAACCCTGGCTCTGATATGCTTGACCGTGCTTATGCCAAAGAGAGAGCAACACAGATTGCTAATGAGTGGGCAAATGCCATGGACAAAAACAGCGTCAAGGATTTTGTTGCAGTTGGCGATGTGCAGATTAAAGTAATCGGCGCAGATAATCAGGTGCTTGACAGCGAAATCCCCGTTAAACAAATGCTTGAACAGATTGTTGCTAAACTCGGTGTTCCACCATTTATGTTGGGGCTTAGTTGGAGTACTACTGAAAGAATGTCATCACAACAAGCAGATGCCCTTACAACTGAACTTACTGCATACAGACGAATTCTCACACCCGTTATTGAGAAAATCTGCAATATTTTCTTGCGTCTTTGTGGCAATAGCGACGGAGTGCAAGTGATATGGGATGAAATCACATTACAGGATGCAGTTGAACAGGCAAAAGCAGAACTATATTCTGCACAGGCAAAATCACTTTTGGGAGGTGACAGTAAATGATTAAATGTTATCAGTCAAAAAATGAAGTCGGTATGCCTACAGATGAAGATGTGACTCTTATCAATAAGTATACTCTTAAAACTCTCACAAAAGATGATGTTTTCTGTTTCAGCGTAATACTTTGCGACAACGACATTGACCGTGATTTTGAACGTTTTGATGAAAGCGCCCTTAAAACACTTGAAAAACTTTTTGTTGGCAAAACTGGTATTCACAACCACAGTATGAAAAGTGAGGACCAGAACTCACGCACATACAAAACGCAGTTAATTACAGATAACTCACGAAAAACTTGCGACGGATTACCCTACACCTACTTAAAAGCGTGGTGTTATATGGCGAAAAGTGAGAAAAATGAGTCACTTATCCGTGATATTGAAAGTGGAATAAAAAAAGAGGTCAGTATCAGTTGTGCAAGTGACGGGCGTGTTTGTTCAATCTGTGGTGAAAAGCATTGTAATCACATAGCAGGTCGAAAATACAATGGTGAGCGTTGTTATAAAACGATTACAGGTATTACAGACGCTTATGAATGGTCATTTGTGGCTGTTCCTGCACAAAGAAACGCAGGTGTTACAAAATCTTATAAAAAGGAGAAATCTATGGAAAATATTCTTAAATCCATTAAAGAGGAAAAATCGCTTACTTTAAGTGAAAACGAACTTAAAAAGGTTTCCGATTACATTGAAAATCTTGAAATAAAAAGTGCAGACGGTGAAAAATTCAGACTTTCTCTTTGCACAAAAATCAAATCGTACTTTTCTTTGGCAGTTCCTGAAATCAATGAGGATTGTGTTAACGAAATGATTAAAAACCTTTCAACTGATAGTCTTGAAGTACTTTCAAAGGCTATGAGAAAAAAAGCCAATACTATTGTTCCGATTACAGGTCAGCTTTATACGGAAGAAAATGACGATGACAATGCTAACAGCCAATTCAAATTTTAAGGAGGATTTTTACAATGGCAAATTTTGAAACAATTAAACTCGACAAAGGTCTTTACGGTACAGGTAAGGGATTTCTTACTGAACTTGAAAAAATTGACCCAAGTGAAAACTACAAGGGCACTTCCCTTGAAAATCTTGACGCATTTGAACGACAGTTAAAACGTTTTAACATTAAAATCAAAGGCGCCGGTAGTGACGCAGTAGAAAAGTTTTTTGCTACAACTGATTCTGCTGTACTTTTCCCTGAATATGTATCACGCGCAGTGCGTCAGGGTATTGAAGAAGCAAATAATCTTGACGCTATCATCGCAACAAGAACAAACATTAACGGTCTTGATTACAGAACAATCGCATCTGTACCAACCAATGAAGAAAAGGAACTTAAAGATGTAGCAGAAGGCGCATCTATTCCTGAAACAGTTGTCCATACACAAGATAATCTTGTTACACTTAAAAAGCGTGGCAGAATGCTTGTGGCATCTTATGAGGCAATCCGTTTTCAGCGTCTTGATTTGTTCACAGTCACACTTCGTCAGATTGGTGCTTATATTGCCCGTACACAGTTCAAAGATGCAGTGAATGTTCTTATCAATGGTGATGGCAACGAGAATGCAGCCAGTGAAATCTCACCTGCAACTGATGGCAAAATCACTTATGAAGATTTGGTTACACTCTGGAATTCATTTTCACCTTATGAAATGAATACTCTTATTGCGTCACCTGACATTACTGCAAAACTTCTTACAATGCCTGAATTCCGCGACGCACCAGCAGGTCTTAATTTCCACGGTAAAGGCACAATGATTACACCACTTGGTGCTAAACTTATCAAGTCAAACGATATTAACGCTACTCTTATCGGTCTTGATAAAAGCTGCGCACTTGAGATGGTAACCGCAGGCGGTGTTATGACAGAATTTGACAAACTTATTGACCGTCAGCTTGAACGCGCTGCAATTACACAGATTTCAGGTTTTGCAAAAATCTTCGCAGATGCGTCAAAAGTTATGAATGTGTAAGTTGGTGAGTGAAAATGATAAATGTCTGGTCAGTTTCGCAAGTACTTGAAGATACGGGCGTGTTATCGCCAGAAGAATGTAAAAAGGCTATGCCCTTTTGCGTTTCAGCCTGTGCAAGACTTTCAAAGCGTCTAAAAGATGTAAAGAGCGAAGATGAACCTGCTGTAATCAACGCTTGTGCAGGAATTGCACTTTATAGCTACACTCTTTTACAAAGTAGTGGGAATGACGATTTTTCATCATTCAAAGCAGGTGATGTTACCGTGAGCAAAAGTTCATCAGCATCCATTGAAAACGCTGTGAAGTTTCGTGATGAAACATTACTTCAGGCATCTGAATACTTAACTGATGTGGATTTTGTATTTAAGGCGGTGGAAATATGAACATAAATAAAATGCTTGACATCTATGGCAACACTGTTTATATTTCAGGTGCAGATGGTTGGCAATCCCCCTTATTTAAGGCATTTCTTCAACCATTACGATACAAAAACAAATTGTATCAGCAAGGCAGCTACACGCCTTTGGGCATCAACAAAAACAATGTTTATCTTTACATTGGCCCTAACCATCACGACCTTACAAAACTTGACAATACTTACAGAATCCACGATAGCGCAAATAAAAAATATATAATTGACCGTGCCGAAAAAATTACTGTTAAAGATTCTGTAATTTATATTTGGGCGGTTGTTAGACAGACAACGGAGGTGTAATATGACACTTAACGGAACGCTGGCTGAAACTCTTGTGTCTGCGTTATCAGCAGATACTTTATTCAGCGACATAACTTTTGTGGTGGCTTACGAAAACGAAATAAAGCCAACCCCTATCGACAAACCTATTGTAGCAATATCTGTAAAGGGATGTGAAATCGGCGAAAAACTCACCGAAACTCTTGAAACAGGTGAAATAACAGTAACCAACAAAAGAGAAATGAAGACAACCTTAAGCGCAGATATTTATCTTCCCTACTCACAGGGTGGAAGCGCAGGTCACAAGATTTTTGACAGAATTGCAACACATCTTTTATTTACAAAAAAACACAACATTTCAAAATCCGTTTGCTACAACACAGATTATGATAGTGATTGCGAAGCAATAATTCTTCGTACATACTTTATCTTTAACAACAACGTTTCGGCATAAAAAATCCCACCAAGGAAATCCTTGGTGGGTAATTTTTTGTTTTGCTAATTAGTCAGCGTTTTCTTCTTCAATTTTATCAACGATTTCTTGTGGAACTGCCTCACCGTGCTTAACAAAGAGGATACAAGCAATACTCAAGATAAACATAATTGGGCTATATACGAAGAGTGACATATATGAGCCTGTGAACATACGAACAATACCGTAAATAATTGGAGAAGCAATTTGTGCTGAGAATGTTGCTGTGTAGTAGTAGCCTGTGAAAGTACCAACTTTTTCAATACCACCAATATCAAGAACAAGTGGCAATGTATTAACTGTGATGAACATATTTGCTGCACCACCAAGAACAAGAGCAACCCAGATAAGTGCCATACTCTGTGTAAGTACATAAAGAAGGAATACTGCCATAAATACTATAAGGCCAATAAGAATTGTCTTTTTACGACCAATTTTCTTACCCATTTTACCTGCAGGAATTGCAGCAGCAGCAGAACAAACTGCGAAGAGTGTTGTCATAATTGTTGCTTCGCCTGTGCTCTTTCCAAGAACTTCTTCAGCAAAGAGTGCAAAGAATGTTGTAATAGCGTTTGTACCGCAGAAAAGGAAGAACAAACCGCCAAGCATAAAGATAAGACTCTTTCTTTCGCCCTTTGAAAGCTTTTCTGCTTTTCTTGCAGCCTTTTCAGCTTTCTTTGCAGCTTTTTCGTCAGCATACTGGTTGTTTGCTGCAACTTCTTCAAGGCTTGATGGCTCTTTAACGAAAATACGAACAACAAGCATACCAATAACCATAACAACTGCACCAAGAAGGAACACATAAGGGAAACTGGTAAACTGTTCGTTTTCAGCAGTAACTTTAACGCCTGTTGTTGCCAAGTAAATAGCACTTACAAGAGTACCAGCAACCATACCGATAACAGAACCTACACCACCCATAAGGTTGATGATAGCGTTACCTTCTGAACGAAGATGTGATGGTGTAAGAGCAGGCATAAGCGCAACTGCAGGAGCACGCCAGAGTGACATTGAGAATACGAAAAGGATAATGAAAATCATTGTTACAGGGAGAGTTGACTTCAATGCAATCCAAGGAATAAGTGCAAAAAGAAGTGCTGAAATAGGTGCACCGTAAACAATGAAAGGACGACGTTTACCGAGTTTTGAACGGCAACGGTCTGAAATTTTACCGAATGTCGGCTGGAAAATAACACCGAAGATGTTATCAAATGTCATAATAACACCGATGAAAAGTGGAACAAGTGTAATTCCGCCACCTGCTACGTTAACATCCTGACCCTGTGTTTCTGCAAATTTTGCAAGTACAGGGAACGCTTCGTTAAGTTTTGCACTAAGGTCTGAAATCCATACTGATTCTGTAAGTAATCTGTTAAGAATCTTTGTGATATATGGGTCATAAATTGCCCACGCGATTGATGTTGTGAGGAAAGCAAAACCGGTAAGTATAGTATGCCATGTGTGGAGTTTACCGTTTTTCTCACAAAAAAGTTCTTGTTTACTCATATTTTACCTCCTGATAAAATTCAGAAAATTTATACGCATTCATTATACAATATTTTTTCCAAAATAGATAGGTATAAAACACCGAAAATATAGAAAATTTTTTGTATAGAGTGTTGAGAAATATTGCTTGTCAATTACCACTTATTTTCTACATATTCGCACCATGAAGGTAAGTCTTTAATTTCAATTACTTTACCGTCGTCAAGTGTTACTGTACCATTCCAAATGCCGTTTACCTGATGGCAATTCATTCTTGCAATATCCAAAACATTAAGGTCAGTTACACTATCGAAAGTAGGTGTAAGTGTCATATTAAATCTTCCGTCTTCAGAAATGATTTTCCACTCTTCCATAAATCTGCCTTTTGGGAATTTTTCAACATCAACTGCACCGATTTTATGTGCTTTACCGTCCCAGAAAAGACAAGTTTCAGTGGCGTTACTCTCGTCACCGATTGCCCAGGTAATTTCAAATCCGAAAAGATGTTTTGTGCCATCTTCGTCATAAATATACTGTGCACCGTTACCCCAATACCACACAAGCTTATGAGGAGTATTTACGCGACCCCAGTCCATATAACAGAAAGTGTTTTCTTTTGAAAACTCATAAACTTCGTCACCGAACTTATATGTACCGCCACAAGGCATACAGTTCTGTTTTGTTGTCATAAAGTATCTTGTAGGCTGGTCTTTGAAAGGAAGAACAGTTGTAATATTTTCAAGCCCTGGCATAATATCCATATGAAACTCACACTCAACAACCTCACCTTTATATGGTGCTCTGAACCAGAGCGTTCTGTATGTTTCGTGAGTAACAAACTCAAATTGTGCCTGTCTAACATTTCCCTTAAATGTGTTTGGCACATCACCTTTAGGTGGAAGAATGTATTTGTTAGAGCCACCAACATACATATAGTTTGCATCTGCTATTACACATTTGTTTTTAATGTCAGTAAGTTTTGCACTAACATAACCACCAATAGAAATATTTGCAAAACTTAAATCAACAACATAATCTTTGTTGCGGATAACATAAAAATCCCATTCTTTTTTACGCCAGTTAGGTTTTGAATGGTCACGGTTATAAGTGAATACATTGTGTCTTGCCCAACCTTTAGCAAGGAGTGTTCCGTCTTCTGATAAAAGCGGAGTTTCTTCTGTGTATTCAGTCTGTTTAGACTTTGTTTCCCACTCAGTAAAGCTTTTATAAGTTCTTGGTAATTCTTTTGACATAAAATCACTTCCCTAAATTTTCCATTATTATAATTATAACAATATAAAACAGCCAATTCAATACCCAATATTGAACTGACTGTTGATTTTTTATTTATTTAATTTTTTCTGAAGTTCGTCATACTCTTTTTCGATTTCTGCCATACGCTTTTCAAGTGTTGCGTATTCCTCCTGCCATAAGGCGTATTCTTTTTTATCGTCTTTTTCAGGCGCAAAATCTTCAAGGTCTAAAAGTTGGTCTTCTAAATCGTCATATTCGTCAGAAAGACGCTCCATTAAATCTTCGAGTTCTTTTGACGACTTGTTTGAAAATTCGTAAATCTCGCCCATAATTCAATTACTGATTATCGTCTGTTTTGTTTTCTTCAAATTCATTATACTGATATTCAGGGAATGGACGCTGTGGGATTACGAATGCAAGAACTGCATAGATAATAATGCAAGGAATTGCAGCAGTAAACAATGCAACTAAAGCATAAATTACTCTAACGATTGTTGGGTCGATTTCAAAAAACTCTGCGAAACCTGCACAAACACCGCTGATTTTTTTGTCTGAACTCTTGTATAATTTCTTTTCTTTGAACATATTACGTTCCTCCTATATTTTGATACTTTAATTATATACCTTTAATTACAGATTTTCAATAATATCTGTAATATCATTTTCACCTGTTGATTTGTATTCGCGATACTGCTCAACACCGTATTCAATGCCTGTTTTAATAAGTTCGCCGCCGCAAACTGCAAAACTGACAATGGCAGTAAAGAGCGAAATCACAAAAAGTACAACGAAAGTTATAAGTGCTTTTTTCATATAAATCTCTCCTTACTTATATAACATTTTAACGCAGGTTTTAATTTCTAATATACTCCAAAGCAATGTAATTATACCAAGTAAGAACACCGCAACTGTTGAAGAAATTGCAAACACAAGAAATGCTACTGAGCCGATTGCAGGTACTACAAAGCAGAAGAACACAGCCATTACTGCAGATGCAACAAACAACCCAAGTGTTAACGGGATTGAAATAAACGCCTGAATAACATTCCAGACTAATGCAACTGTCCAAAAAGTTTTGTTTGGCTTTTTCTCTTTATTGGGCTCAACTCTTTTTTGAACTATTGCATCACCTACATACTGTTTTGCACATTCAAATGGTGAGCCAAGTTCTTGGCAGATTTGCTCCTGTGTTTTACCTGCTGCCTCACCCTCGCGGAAGTGTGCACGAAAATCTTCAAGAATTTCGTTACGCTCTTCCTTTTTAAGCGGTGAAAGATAATAATATAACTCATTCAAAAAGTCTACTTTGTTCATTTTGTTACCCCCTCAAAAAATGAGTTTACTTGACTTGCGAATTCGCTCCATTGGTCTTGCAGAAGTTTTTGTCTGTCGCGACCTTCAAGTGTAATTTTATAATATTTTCTTGCAGGACCGTTTGGCGACTCTTTTAAGTATGAGTCAAAATACCCATCACTCTGCAATCTTTTAAGCATTGGATAAACCGAGCCTTCAGATATTGACATTTTCTTACCAAGCATATCGGCTAATTCGTACCCGTAACGGTCACCATTTAGCAAAACCGTTAGTGCACAAAGTTCCAATACGCCTTTTTTGAACTGCGTATTCATATCCTGCCCTCCTTAATTTTATTATTACACTATTATAATATCACACACTATTAAATAATGCAAGATAGTTTATAAAAATTAATAGTTTGTTAAAAAATAAAGGCGGAAGACTTAACTTCCGCCAAAATAATTAATGAATATGATTATGGTGTGAAACAATTCCACAAAGTGCTAAATACCAATCAATAATCTCACTGCCACAGAACATACAAATTACAACAGCAAGAGATAAATGTGGTGCAAACGGTACTTTTCTTGGCACCTTGCCTTTATTCTTGATTGCCATAAAGATAAGATAAAGTGTACCGATAAATCCACCCATAATAAGTGATAGAAAAACTACTTTCCAGCCAAGCAAAAATCCACAGGCAGCCATAAGTTTAATGTCACCGCCACCCATTCCGCCTTTTGTGATTACAGCAAGAATGAAAAGAATACCACTTGCGGCAAAAATGCCTATTACTCTTTCAATAAGACAATGTGTGTCAAATCCCTCTTTAATAAGTTCATCTATGTAAACGAACGCACCGCCAACAAAAATTGTAATCCACATTGAGTCAGGTATTTCCATTGTACGCCAGTCAATAACGGTAGTTACAAGCAAAGCAGAGAATGCCACACAGTAACCAACAAGTGCAAGGCTTGGTTTTGCATCGCATACAAACCAGAAAATGAGTGAATACATAATACCGTTGATTGCCTCGACTATTGGGTACTGTACAGAAATCTTTGCCTTGCAATAACGACATTTACCACCAAGAAAAATCCAACTAAAAAGAGGGAATAAATCTTTTGCATAAAGACGATGATTGCAACTCATACAATGACTGTTTGTAGTTGTAACATTTTCGCCTTTTGGTAATCTGTAAATAAGCACATTAAGAAAACTGCCGATACAAATACCTATAAGGAACACAAAAAACGTTATAAAAAGTTTTGGTATAAGTAAATAATCCATAAATTACTCCTCATTCACACTTGTTTCGTTTATTGTAGCATATTCTTGTTCTTTTTTCGAGCGTTTTGTTGCAATTATTGCCCAGGCAATAATAATTACCACGCTTATGCCTGTGATTATAGCCCCCGGCACAAATCCAACAGGACAATATTTCATTTCAACAATATGCTCACCTTCAGTAATACCTGTCATAAGAATATGACTGTGGTGCTCATAAAGTTCTGCCTCAACGCCGTCAATAAGAATAGTCCAACCCTCGTCATAAGTTGTTGGAATGTAAAGCAAACCATCCTCATAACTTGTAACTTTTGCTTTTATATAAGTGTCGTCAAATTCTAAAAGTTCAGTATCACTCATAGCATCGAGTTTGTTATAAACTTTTTCAAATTTTTCCATATCAACGGTAAATGAAGTTGTTGTGAAACTATTGTTTTCTACAAAATAAACTTGGTCACTATCCACATCATTTTCTCTGTAACCACCAATAGTAATAGTTGCAACATCACCTTTTTTAACTTCACCAAGTTCGTATGTGCAGTTGTCACCCACACCGTAAAGATAGTATTCAGTTGTTTTTCCGTTAAGTGTAACTTTAAGGTCTGTTAACTCGTAAGTATCAACATAAAGATACATCATACCATCAGCCTCAGCAACTGAATCGAAGGTAATATATGCAGGTTTTGTCATATCAGTAACCTTATATGAATATCCATCCATTCTTTTTTCAAGATATTCATAAAGAGCATTCATACTTGATTCACCATCGTGACTATGCGAATGACCTTCTTCATGTTCGTGTAAAAGTTCCTGGTTTGCATTCAATCTATCTGTTGCAGAAATGTGAGTACAATTCTCATAAACAAAGTTTTCAGGATTATTATAAACTACAACATTTTCAGTTGTTTCTGTCATTGATTTTGCTACTTCATTAAGACTGTCAACAAGAATAAAGAATGAAAAAGGATTCCAGTTTGCAATATTTTCACTGATTGTATACATAAACGGCATAGTGTAGTTGTTTTTGTAAAGCGTATAGCCGTCTTTTTCTTCTAACTCTTCTCTATATGCACTTTCCTGTATGTTGCCTGTACCATCAATATAATACTTTGTTGGGAAAAGCATATTGAAAACAGGTGTTTCCTCACTTGCACCATTTTGAATATTTAAGGAATTACCATAACTTCCTAAGAATTGGACCGTCAAGGTAAAGTCGTTATCCGCCAAAGACGAATAATTTTCCCAACCATTAAAACCAAAATTCAAGCCATATTGTACTAAATCCTTAAACTCCTGATTTTTACTTGCAAAATGAACTCTGTCACTTTCGCTGATATTTTCAGTTAATTCATCAACAATTTGTTTTTCTGAAAGATTTTCTAAAGAATTAAAAGTGTTAAAAGTACCACAATTAAAGATAATGGTTTCAGAAATTACGCAAATAAGCAAAATAATTGTAAGTACAGTTTTTCTTTGTTCTTTCTTGCTTAATAAAATTAAAACAACAGTAAAAATTACTATAGCTAAAACAACTTTTATAACAAGTGATATTGAGAAAAAATGGTTGTTGATAAAATCATTAAAATAAGAACAAGCTAAACAACCACCTGCAAAAATTGCACCAACTAAAAAGCCATACCATTTAATGTTTTTGATTTCACAAAAAGCTTCATAAGCAATTTTTATAAGCACAAAACTGTATATAAAGGCAAAGCGATACATTATTCCCATAGGCTCGCCAAAGCCGTGCCAAGCCGTATATAATGCATTAATAAGCATTGATGCCCACATTACTGCAATTAAAAAACCGTTGCCAATTTTTTTGCGGATAGAAATACCTTTTGCGAAGAAATAAGCAATTACTAAAACAAGTGTCAAAATACCCGCAAACATAAATATATATTCTAATGAAGTTAACGTATCGTAGGTGTTTTTGAATGGGAATATATGAGATGCAAGTAATCCTAATACGCCCTCACCATTAACAACAAATATATCACCTGAAACTGTACCCTTGCCTGTGTTTTGTAAGATACTTGCCATTGGCAAGGTGAAAATTGCAGAAATACCACCTGCAAGAAGTGATGAAAGTCCAAACTTGAAAAGACTACCCAATAAATATGAATTTTTGAAAACTGCAAATATATTTACGCTTTCAGTTTCCTCATCTTGCTGTTCTTCTGTAACCTTACCTTCGTAATAAACATCGTCATCAGAAATAAAGCAATAAACAAAGAAAATTACGCAGAAAATGCAAGTCATCCAACCAAAATAAAAGTTAGATGTAATGGTAAGACCTAAAAATAATGAATAAACCCATGCGTTACCTCCATCCATTAACTTTTTAAGTCCCATAATAACAAGCGGAAAGTAAATTATTGCATCATACCATGATGTAATATTTATACTACCTACCATAAATCCGGACATTGCCCAAAGAATTGAGAAAATTACTACTGACAAATCATTCTTTTTATATGAATTCTTTAAGAAAACAGAGAAAGTTAATGCCATAAAAAATGGCTTGATTAAAGTTATAAGGGAAAAAGCATTTTGCATTTCTTCAACAGGAAATAATAAAGCTATAAGATTAAGGGGGCTTGTAAGGTAGTAACCGATAGTTGCCCAGAAATTAACGCCACCACCTGCATGCCAAGTGAAAAGCAAAGAGCTACCCTCAACTATTTTATTTTTTAATTCAGCCAAAAATGGAATGTATTGTGAAAAACCATCAGCAAAAGCAGTTGACTCTGTACCAAATGGGTAAACCCCACTTATAGCATAAAGCACAAGCATTATACCAAGTGTTATTATAGGTCCTAACCAAATAAATGATATTTGTTTCTTTGTTTTCATAATCATTCCTGCTTTCACATATTTTTTATATTTTACTACAAAACAATATAAAGGTCAACAAAAAACGAGGGGTATAAACCCCTCGCCTTTATGTACGTGTTAATTTAATTTAATATAATATTAAATTATGACTGAGCAGCTGCGCCGAATGCTACACCTGTAACAATCTTAGTAGAACCAACTGTATCTTCTTTTGGAGCGTGTTTTTCAGTACCATTATACAAACAAGCAACTTTTACTGCACCATTTGTTTCAATAGAAACATCATAGTCTGTGTTGTCGCCGTCCTGGTCAAATGGACAGTCAGGAAGATTACCATCGTCAAACATTTTCTTAAGTTCTGCTAAGTTAACATCTGCATTGTAAGATGATTTGTAAGTTGCAGCGTTTGACTTGATAGCTTTGATGTTGTTTGTACATGTCTTGTTATTTGCGTTTTCTGTGATTGCACCGTAAAGTGGAATAGCAACAGCAATAAGGATACCCATGATAACAACAACAATCATAAGCTCAACGAGTGAGAAGCCTTTTTTGTTCATCATTTTTCTCATAATAATTTTCTCCTTTAATTAAAGAATTTTGTTTTATATTAAGGTCCCTGTTGACCTGAATACCAAATTTTGTAACGGGAACTTTCCGTACTCTTATACTACTACAAATCAAGTGATTTGTAAAGCCTTTTTTTGAAATTTGTCGAAACCAACAATGATACTCTTGTTTGTTTGTAAGGTTTTACCAATTATTCATTTACCTGATTGTGTTTTGCATCAAGATTTCCGTTTTCGTCATAACATTCAACTTTAATTTCATATTGATTTACTTTTGTTAAGACAAAATAATGGCCTTCTATAGGACATTCCGGGAAACCGCCGTCAAAACTTTCAACAAAAATCTCGTCAATACCACTTGTATTACCGTTCTTACTACTGAAAGAGCCACTCGGCAACAAAGAACTTGCTGAATATGTACCGTCCATAACACAATATTTTGCAAACATTTCGTGAACCAATTTCTGATTAGACTGACAGGTCTTTTTCTCAGCATTTTCAGTTATTGCACCATAAAGTGGAATTGCAACCGCAACAAGAATACCCATAATAACAACAACTATCATCAATTCAACAAGTGAAAAGCCTTTTTTGTTTATCATTTTTCTCATATAAAGTCCTCACTTTCAGATTGCAACGGGAACAATCCGTACCCTTGTAACTTAATTATATACTAATTATTGGAAAATGTCAATATTTAAGTTAAATATGAAAAGCAAAAGGCGAGGAACTAGCCTCGCCTTAATAATTACAATTAAAATTAACCTATATTAACTGTTTTTGCATCTTGTAATACTGTATATTCACCTGAAAAACTAGCAACTGCCCCCTTAGGTGCATGACCTTTTTCTGTGCAAGGACAAATAACCTGACCTGTATATGTACCATCAGCATTTTTTACTACCGCCAAACCATAATGATACTCAACTGCACCATCAACACTCTTAGAACAAAGTGGCATTCCACCTTCATCTAAAAATGGTGCTAAATCGTTTATATTTGATGGTTTAACTTGGTTTGCAGTGTAATACTCAACAACCGCCAGTTGAATTATTTCAATATTTGTGGCACAAGCCTTGTTTTCTGACCTTGTCTGTAGCCCGTTATACGCAGGAATACCAACAGCAAGTAAAATGCCAAGTATAAACACAACAACCACAAGTTCAAGCATTGTAAAGCCTTTTTTATTTAACAGCTTTCTCATAAATGTCATACCTTTCAAAAGTGTAAGTGGGAAAATTCCGTGCATCTTAACAATTTGATTATATACCATTTATAAATCTTAGTCAATATCGTATTCTACACAAAAAAAGTGAGAAATTTTTAACATCTCTCACTTTTAATATTTATAAATCTGCTATAAACTCACAAATATATGATATAGGAATCATAACTGCCTTATAAACAGGTTTTAAGAAAGCAGTATGCTCAATTAAGAAAGGTGACCACACATAATAATACTGTTCAATAAACCAGTCACCAAATTCAGTACCTCTTAATACTTCGTCACGGAAATTTCGAAGATTGTCAAGATACACCTCTGAATTTATAGTACTTGAGAAAGTCCACTCACTAAGGCAATTTGGAAGCGTGGTAACAGATGAGCCACTTCCATCTTCAAAGCTTTTATCCGATAACGGTGACAAGAATCTTAAAACGTTACCTGTATCGTTTATTTCACCACCATAAGTGTAAATTACACTTCCCGCATTATTGGGGTCATAAACCTTTAGAGCTTCACCTGCAGGGTATCCAGAAACTGATGTGTCAACCCACCCGCAAGGGTACGCCTTCATTGTGTCGCCATTTTTCCAAGAATTGTCATAAATCAGTCTACCGTTTTCCATTCCCACGGATTTTGAGGAAGCAAGATTTTCAGAAACATAATTAGTGCTTGTATTGTAGTTAATAATCTTTGTGTTACCAGACTTAAAGTCAATATTCACGCTATTGCTCATATATGTCTTTGCCACAGCACTAGTTGTAGTTTCAGTTATAGTTTCGCCTGATTGCGTAGTTGTTGTAGTTACAGGTGGCAAATAATTTGTGCCAACTGAAAATTCAACCTGAACAGGCACCTCACCAAATCCCTCATTATTAAGAAATAGTACACAAGCAGGATAATTTGAATTAGTACCCAACTCTGTTCCTGTGGCTTTTTCCATTATTTCCTTATCATATTTAATGAAAAGGTAATATCCAAGTTCTGTAAGAGTGCTGGTATCAGTTACGGTAGAAATTCCATTCCAGTTGTCAGGTGCTTCATAAGCTTTTACGGAAAAAATGTAGGTATAATCATCAGCATCGGAAGTAATAATGGTTGGGGTTGATTGCCAAAGCCATTTGCCTGTATCGGAATCATAAATAATACCCGCATCAAGAGCTTTGTCTTTAAAAATGTCAATTTGCTTTGAATTAATGATATAGTTAGCATTGTTTTCAAACTTACTGCACGCTAGACGAACAGCGTTTTGCACCTGCCAACGCTCAGTTGCATTGTTGTGGTTGTTAGTAAACTGATAAAGAACTGAGCCCGCGATAACCATAACAAGACCAAGAATAACAATTGTAACAATAAGCTCAATTAGAGATAAACCCTTTTTGTTTTTATAGAAAAGCTCAAACATACTTTCACCTCATTTATAAATGAGTTTACACTTGTATTCGGGGGGCTGAGCCCCCCGCCCTAAAAATTAATTAATCTTCTGAACGAGTTGCACAAGAGTTGATACCACCCATTGCTGCAAGATTGCCATCAACTGGGGTCTTACCATCGTAAAGCTTAACGGAACTACTCCAACCACCTTTAACGCCACAAGGAATGCGAGGGTCATAGGTCCAGAAAATTCTTGCCTCTTCGCCGTTATCATAATCATCGTTACCATTTGTATCTTTATAACCTGTAGCAATCCACATACCGTTAACATTGTTAATCTGAACAATGTTACAATCTACTTCAGTTGAAATTTGAACAGCGGACCACTGGTACAATCTGTTATCAACACTCTGTTGACCTGTACCTGAACAGTCAATCCAGTAGTTTACATTAATCCATGAGCCACCTGTTCCGTGTGCTTTATTGGAAACTGCTTTTTGGTAATTATCTTTACTGATATAAGGACGAGTCACAAAATTTGTGCCCTTACTTGCATTACCAATTTCAAAATAACCTGCTTTACAATAGTCTGCTGGATTAGCATCACTTTGGTCACCACAAGCAACCCAAACGTCATCAGAATATTCGACATCATTGATATTTTCAAGTGTTGAAATAAAGCCAATATTCTGAACAACATTAAGTGCTGGATACTGTTTTGCGGCGAGTCTTGAACATGCGTCATAGAAACCTTCATAAGACGAAAAGTTTTCGTCTGTAAATGGTAGTTGAGTACTGTTCCCGGCCTGATTTGGTTTTGCTGAACCAAGACTATCTAACCACTGGTCAGAAGTAATCTTAAAGTTAGCCGTCTTATTTACATTATCAATCCATTGATATGACTGGAATTCTGCTACAACAGAACGGTCGTTATGATATTCTGGATGCTCTTCTTTAGTATGTCCTTTTGAAAACAGTCCACCCAGGAATCCTTCGCCGCCAGTACACACTGTAATAGTTTCACCATCATTGTTATCATCATTAATTTCGCACTTCCAACTGAGAAGTGTACCGTTTTCAGTACCCCACATCGCAACAGGGTTACCACACCATGAGGTACCCCATGTTACGCAAGTAACCTTTGTGTTTGTAAGCGGATGACAACGAAGGTATTCGTAACTATTTGAATCAAATGTGCCTGTTGCCATTGCATTTTGTTCACCATTTACTGAAACATAAGCAATATGTCTGTTGTTCTGCCAAAAAATTGCGCCGTGAATGTCACCAATACTATCTCTAATTGTAGGGTGGTTACGTTCTGGCTTTTCACTCTCATTTGTTCTTGAGTTAAGGTAGTAAAACTGGTGGAACGCATTTGATGTTTTGGTGAGTGTATAACCACCATTGTCCATTGCTCTTTCTTCTTTTGTATCAAAGTTTGCTGAACCGGCACCTACACTATTGCCTTTACCTGCTCTAAGCAGAACAATACCATTGGTGAATATTGAGTTAATGAACGCGTCATCCTTTATGTTACCACCTGTATATTCAGCAAGACCGCCAGTAACATAACCAACAAGTAATGATACAGGAATATCATCTTCCCCGTTTGGTACCATTGTACTTGCACAATCAAGATATGTTGTCGCATCACGAGTGCTATTCCAATAGAAAACTCGATTACCACTCTTGTCGTTTGACATATCATATACCATATCATCAGTAGGGTTCATTGCACCAGATACTGCAAGAGGATGTGAAAGATATGATACTGTAATATCAACCGACTGACCACCTGTGATATTTTGTTGGTTATAACCAGCTCCACCATTAACATAAATCTGAGGAACAACAAGACGAGAAGCATTGGTTGGGATTATAGAGGTAAATGGTCCAACAATAGATGAGTCAATTTTTGTGTTGCTATCAAAAGCTTTGCCTACAGGAGCAAATCCAATATTATCAAATGCATAATACACAATATCTGCATTCCAGTTCTGACTTCCGAACCATGCATCTGTGTGGGCATCTAACGCACGTTGCAACTCATTGCCATCATTGTTAGGAGAATAATACTTTATTTTATTGCTACTATTGGTTGTATATGGCATCAAACCATAAGTTCCTTTCCAATATGGCCATAACCAGAAGTCACTTGCGGCAGCATTGTTATTATTGTCATTACTACCAAAATAAAAAACATTATCGGCAGTATATAGAACATCATCTCTTCTTATTGAACTGTTACCGACCTGATTAAAGGTATACTTTTTCCAGTCGTCCGTTCTTGTAATTCGACCATCACCACGGCTGTTACCATTTGCCCATAAATCCATTACCGCAGGAATATAACCACAGTAAAGGTTGTATGTTGAATCAGGGTACTCAATACCACTCGAAAGATAGTTCGAACCATCAGTTGCAACAGTGTAATAAGGTCCGCCTGCCTCTTTCGCCGAAGCAGAAAGGTTTGACATATTAATAACGTCAACACAGGTAAGTGTAATCATATTGGAATCCTGTGCCTGACCTTTTACGGCATAATATGTGGCATTATCCTTTAAGCCAATCCAGTCGGTTGCAAGGTTAATATTCCAATAACGGTTAAGACCTTCTACACTTTGACCACCTATTGTAGCATTATTGAAATCAGCGTCAGCGTTAAAAATGTTAAACATTTTATCGCGAGTTGTTACCGAGTTTTCAAGGTCGGGATAGTTTTTATCTTTTTTCATAGACTCAAACCAATAAACTTCACCGTCAGGAATATACACTTCAATATTAGTGTTACTACCTCTTTTATCTGTGTCGAGTGCATTAATAGAAAAAAGAATTGAATTGAAAAGTCTTAAATTACTATAACCACCTACTACATTAGTCATACCTTCACTTGATGTAATGTGTGACCCACGGTAAACGTACGTGAAATCGGTTTCAAGTGCTTTTTTCCACTCAGTATCATAACGCACTTTATTTATTATTGCACCTGAGCTATCTGCACTTGCTGTGTCAATATTAATATCTGTATGATAAGTATAGTCGCCACCCCAGTAATAGTTACCTGTTGTATTATCTTTCCAGAAACGACGAATTTGTCCCTCATCGCCGCACATTACATAATAACCATATTTATTACCGCTACTATCAGTAGCATAAGAGTCCGCATCGTCAGCTGAAACCCACTCAACGTCATTCATAGCTGAGGTTAAAGGCGCACTATTCATTTTTCTACGATGGATAAGCAAATTACCAGCATCGTCAATTTCACCACGAGAAACATAATAGTTATAATCCCCGTCACCATCAGCTTCACCAACCATAATCATCATTGGTGCATCTATTTCAACAACGCATTTATAACTTCTGTATTTAATTATCAATGGTGAGTTTTCAAAACAAACATCTCCGCCACCATAAAACTCAAGAATTACTATCTCCTCATCAATTCTTCTGATTGCATAGTCACTGCTATCTAATTCCCCTGATACATTAGAAACGGTTATTTCAAAATCATCATAACTCAAGCCATCGCCAAACTTAGCGCTACCATTACCAACAAGTGTAATTTGTGCTTTATAAAAATCATCAGTAATACTTGATGGATAATAACTTAAACCCGAAGCCGTACTTGCACCATTAACTGTTATATACGAATTCTGAGGGTTGTCAGCATCAGAGAATAATAAATCTCCCTTAAAACTACTTAAATCACTACCGAGAGTCGCAGTCGCCGTATTTACTATAGCCCCCTCAGTTCCCTTTCGCGAAACGTTTGTTCCCGAATTCGCCTGAAGTGACAAAGGTATTTCACCAACTGCGGTAGAATACCCCGAAGACTCTGTACTATCAGCCAAACCAATAACTGTTTGCATTATACCGGATTGAGTATTTACTTCGTCAACCTCTCGACCTGCAACAACAATTGAATCAAGATACGTTAAAAACAAAGGGGCAAAGCAGAATATTATAAGCGAAATCAGCGCCATAGCGGTAAGCACTTCAACTAAAGTCATACCTTTTTTATTGTTGAAATAACTTTTAATTCTATTCTTCATATATTTTCCCCTTTCTTATTTAATTTCCCCAAGCTGAATCTGTAGGTTGTCCCCAATTAATGTTTGAGGACTGTGAAACAACGGGTTGTTGAATGTATCTTAACAACTTTACACCATTAACTTCATTTGTAATTTTCTTTTTATCAATTGCCATACCAGTGCTATCAATTGATGAGTTGTGGTCAACATCAATAACTCGTAATGGTCGTGTTGTAACATTATTATCTTTTTTTGTTATGTATGAAGGCTGGTCACCGTAATAGAATTCACGAACTGCCTTAAGCTTTTTTCTAACTGATTCACCATAGTGTGCAAAATTTGGGTCGCTGTCAACAACAGAGTCAACAAAGAATTTCAAAAGGTCCACACCATAGGTTGGTTCTGATGATGAATCGCCAGTATCATTTGCATACCAGCCATCAAACAAGCAAATATCACCTGCATCGAAAAGTCTATAGGTTTCTGCTTTACTACCCTGCATATAAACTGTAACCGTTACATTACCCTTAAAGAAAATGCGGTTTGCATTATTAATTGTTTTTCCTGTTTCATCAGTAATTCCGCCGCTGCCGACACTTAAATATTCAGCAAAATCTCCACCGGACTTGGCACCTGAACCAATTACAACAGTACCAAGGCGATAACGGTTACCAAAAGTTGAAATAATATTGCTAAGACCCGACAAAGCATAGTCAGGATTGTTGACATAAACAGCCATCTTAATATCGCCGTCAACAACAATGTCCTTACCAAAAAGGCCAACTGTAGCATATTCACCTTTATCGGTAGTAACATCAAGACCTGCATTTAAGAACAATGTACCTGATGACGCAAAAGCGTAAGCATAAGCTGACTGACCAGATGCAAAATCAGGAAGTTTGTATGTGTCAGAATTTTTAGGAGCATCAAAAACTAAATCGCCACCACTTAAATATTGATAAATTTCAACTTTAGTTGAAAATGACTCATTTCCTGTAATTGCCTTATAAATAGTTTTTACAATACCATTCCAAAGTCGCTTAAGGAATGTTGCAATACGCTTAAAAAAGCCATCACCCTGATTACTTGTAACCGTACCACCTGAATCAATAGAAATAGTTTCAGTTACATGGTCTGAAAAGTCGTTAGCATTTGTAGAAAGAACACCGTTATCATCAGCAATCTTTGTTGGGTCTACTTTCTCCGCAGGGTAAACAAAACCGCTGACAACATTTTTAACTTCATTTCCACTACCATCATAACACACTGCAGTACTTCTAAATTCAACAACAGGAAGGTCAGTCTCTACCATTGAAGTAGTACCATCAGCATTTTCGGTTTCCTGAAGAACTGTATTTGCTGCGGCAGATGCCTCAACTGAAAAATATCCAATAATATTTGGGGAAGTATTATCAAATCCACCTGTTCCTTCAGATACAAAATTAAGTCCCGTCCAGATACTACCATCTGTTATGTCATTTTTATCATATACAACATAAACTTTGTTGCTTGTAACCTTACCAGGATTACTAATGAGGTTGTCATTACCATCAGTTACATCCTGCAATACTGATACAATAGCATCAATTCCATTGTAACCAGCCGTGTTAAAATTCTTATAAGCATCGCTTGTATTGAGTGATGCGTTCTGATAAGCATAAGCACCTGCTTCAACACCAACACGGGCAAGATAATAAGCCTGTTTCTGAGCGTTCATATATTTAACCGACCTTAAAGACTGACTTGCATAAGTACCAAGAGCAGCTGCAAACATAGTTAAAATCAGCATAATAATCAAAACCATAGGCAATGCCATACCTTCACGGTTTTTAAGATATTTCTTCATAATGATACGCTCCTTTCAAAAGATTTTATTAAATGGAAAAAATTAAACGATAACACGTAAAACTTCTTCAAGAGAAGTATTACCTTCCATCATTTTATAAAGACCTTCATCTTTAAGTGTCAACATTTCTTGTGACATAGCCAACTTCTTAACTTCAGCAACTGTTGCACGGTCAAGAATAAGGCGTTTCATTTCTTCTGTAACAGTAAGGAATTCAAATACAGCTTCTCGTCCCTTATAGCCTGTATTATTACATGTAAGACAGCCCTTTGCCTTGTAAAGTTTGTAACTTGGTTGATTATAGCCATACTCTTCAAGGTCGGGAACTATCTTTTTAAGTTCTGCATGAGAAATTTCATACTCTTCTTTACATTTTGGACAAAGTCTTCTTACAAGACGCTGTGCAAGAACACCAACAAGTGATGATGCAGTAAGGAACGGCTCAACGCCCATTTCGTCAAGACGGGTAACAGCACCTGACGCATCGTTTGTATGAAGTGTTGAAAGAACCATATGACCTGTAAGAGCAGCTTCAACGGCAATCTTTGCAGTTTCGCTGTCTCGAATTTCACCGACCATGACAATATCGGGGTCAGAACGAAGAACTGAACGAAGAGCAGCTGCGAAAGTCATACCTGCACGGTTATTCATCTGTACCTGGTTAATGCCTGCCATTCTACGTTCAACAGGGTCTTCAAGTGTAATAACGTTCTTTTCAAGTGTGCTGATTTCAGCCAATGTAGCGTAAAGTGTTGTAGATTTACCACTACCAGTAGGTCCTGTAACAAGAACGAACCCGTAAGGCATATGAATAGCGTGGTTAAATCTGTCAAACTGACGAGGGCTGAACTTAATATCTTTAAGAGTTACAACGTTTGTATTGCTTCTTTCAAGCAAACGCATTACGACTTTTTCGCCGTAAACTGTTGGCATTGAAGCAATACGAACGTCCATTGTTTTGTCTTCAAATTTAACTGTTGCACGACCGTCCTGAGGAATACGACGTTCAGCAATATCCATACCACCAATAACCTTGATTCTGGAAATTACTGCTGCATACATTTTAATAGGGTTCTGCATAATTTCTTGCAAAACACCGTCAATTCTGAAACGGACACGCATATATTTTTCAAGAGCTTCAACGTGAATATCCGAAGCGCCTGCTTTAATAGCGTTATTGATAATCTGGTTTACAAGCTGAACAGCAGGTTTATCATCAATGTCAAGAGATTCAGCCTCAACTGCCAAATCATCTTCTTCGTCATCGTAATTATCAACACCACTGTTCATATTTGCAAAGTTCTCAATAGCTGCCTGAAGTTCCATATCAGCCGCTACTACAGGGCAGATTTCATAACCTGTGAGCATTCGGAGATAGTCCACAGTAAGAATATCATTAGGATTCTTCATTGCAACATAAACAATACCGTCTTCCTCATAGATAGGAAGAATATTGTTCTTAACAGCAAGTTCAGGAGTAATCAGATTTGCAACTGCAATATTAACGCCAACTTCATCAATCGAAACGAACTTATGACCTGTCTTACTTGCAAGCATTCTTGCAACATCTTCTTCAGTACAGTAACCTAACTGTGTAAGAATTGTACCTATAAGCTGTTTGCTTGTCTTCTGTATTTCAAGAGCTTCTTGTAGCTGCTCTGTTGTAATAATTCCGGCATCAATAAGTCTTGCACAAATACTACCGGGGATAATAACATTATCTGCCATAGAAATACCTATCTTTCGTGTTCAAAATCTTTATTTCGTGAAATTTACAATTACCATTGACGCCGCAACAGTACCATCCTGCTGTTTTGCCATAGCAATAGTATCAATTCTAGCTATTTTTTCTTGTGATACAATTTCAACTGCCATTCTTCTCACATCAACTTCTTCACCAACAACTGCAAGTGTTGTAGTTGCTTGGTTTACAAGTCCGTTAGGCTGCATATCGCCAACTGAAATGTCAATAACCTTAAGATTGTACTTTTTGCACATTTCGTCGATTGCAACATAATAATCAACTGCATTATATGTGCCAGCATCTGCAATAACTTTATCATATTCAGCTTGTTGAGCTTCATAATACTTTGAGTCTGCTTTTAACTTTTCAAGACTTGCCACAAAAATTTTATTTTCATCGTAAGCTGTAACACTTGAGCCAATGCGTTCTTTCAATTCTGCAACTTCATTGATTGTGAAATATGAGGCAACACCTAATACTGCAACAAGTAATACCATGGCAATAATAACAAGGACAACAGTACTTACTTTATCTTTAAGGCCGGAAAGATTGATTTTTGTATTCATTTATATTTCCTCCTTAAGCTTCAGTACTTGCTTCTGTTGATGTGCTTTCAGCAGGAGCTGTTGTAGTGGTTGTTGTAGTTGTAGTTGTAGTTGTGGTTGTTGTAGTTGTGGTTGTTGTAGTTGTGGTTACGAGAGCACCTGACTCGTCAAGAACTATACTACCACCGGCTGAAAGGTATATGCGGAATGTATATGACTGATTACCTTGAGCATCTGTTGTAACAGATGGCATATTGTTAATAACTTTAACCTCAGTTACAACATCTTTGAAATCTTCTCCGGTTTTGAAGTTTTCTTCTAAATCACGAAGTTGTGATACTGCGTCACCTATATTTTGTGCCGCTGGAAGACTGCCTTCAATCATACAAATAGGATTTGTTGACCATTCCTGAATCGTAACCACTGTGTATTCGGCATATTCAGGACGATTTGCTTGTACCAAAGACAAGAATTTAACTGCACTTGGTGATTTTGGCAAAATCTGGTCAACTTTCTGTTGAGATGCTACGAGATTATCATAAATTGCCTTATATTGCTCAAGTTCTGAAATTTCAGCACTTATCAAACCATTGCTCTGCTGAATCTCTTTAAGCTGAGCCTTAAGAATAAACAATCTTACAGCAAAACCACTATACATAATAAGCATGCATACCAAAATTACTAATGCAACTTTAAGAATTAAATCTTTTTTCTTTTTACCTTCCAGCAATTTTCTATAACTTGCTGGTAACAAACTTACCTTAAACACCATTATCCCTCCAAACTTGAAATTGCAATTCCTATACAACTTGCATATTCACCTAACGGTGTAACTGACTCTGCCTGTAAGTTTGGATAAAACTGTGGCACTTCCATAGGAATATATAAATTTGATGCTACTGTAGGAGCAATTTTTTCTGCTACTGATGAGTTCATAATGAAATAAAGTTTTTCAATAGGTTTGCTATTCTGCATTGAGTAATAACTAATTGTTGATGATGTTTCAGATGAAAGGAAAGTTGCAACTGTTTCAACATCTTCGTCTGTATATGAGCCATCTCTTGAACCTTTGAATACATTAGTAACTGCATTCTGATTTCTTTCAGTAATTGTAATTGAACGAACCATTGCGATTTCGTTACCTTCGACAACAATAAAGTTAAGCACATCATCAGTAAGATTAACAACACCATATCTTACACCATCGCTGATTTCGTTGAGTCCGCGACAATATGCAAGTAATGAAGAGTCAATTTCCTGCACCTGTAATTTTGATGCAGTAAAGAGATTGATATAGCCTTCAAGCATCTGCTTTCTTGCTGCGATAAGCATTATGTTTACCTGTGGTGTATCATCTTCGTCAACAGTTTCACCAGCAACAACAAAGTCCACTTCCATTTCCTGAATAGGAATAGGAATAAACTCCTGTGCCTGTAAAAGAATCATATTGCGAAGCTTGTCATTGTCAACTTTTGGGAAAGTTGCATAACGCATAAGTACATTTTCATTGTTTACACCGATTGCAACATCTGTTGTCTGGAAATTACCCTGAGCAATAAGTTCTGTGATTGCATCATTGAATTTGTCAGCATCTCTGATAAATGCTTCTCCAATCACACCTTCTTCCAAAGGCATATAACCCATTGCAAGAATTTTATAAGCACCGCTTTCTTTAGCAACTTCAACTGCTCTTATCTCATTAGTTGTAATTTCACAACCAATAACGCTTTTAAGTTTAGCCATATCTATCATTCTCCTGTCAGTATAAGGATTTTTCTGTTTTTATGCACCCATTGATGTAGATGATGTAAGCATTGGAACGTAAAGTGCAATAAGCATACCACCAACAATAACACCAACAAAAACAAGGGCGATAGGTTCGATAATTGCACGAAGATTTCGTGATGTGTTTTCAACGTCTTCTTCAAAGAACTCTGCAACCTTATCAAGAAGTTCAGGTAAAGCACCTGATTCTTCACCGATAGCCACCATACCTGTAAGCATTGGCGGGAAAATACCACTCTTATCAAGTGCATCGGAAATACTCTTACCTTCTTCAATATCTTCAATTGCATCTTTGACTGCTTTTTCAAGTTTTTCTGAACCTGATGTAGGTCCTGCACTCTTAAGTGCCTCAACTGCTGTAACACCACCTGCAAGGAGTGTGGCAAATGTACGGCAGAAACGGGCAACGACCATCTTGGTCATGAAGTCACCAAGCATTGGCATTGTAAGTTTATTTGCTTCCCAAATTTTGTGGGCAATAGGGCTCTTGATAAATGCGAACACCGCGCCACCAATAAGAGCAGCAACAAGAATCCATGTGCCTGTATCTTCACGAAGGCTGTCTGAAATACCGAAAATAACTTTTGAAATACCTTCAACTTCAGTACCTTTTTTCATCATATTCTTAAACATAGGAACCATAAACCAAAGCATTGCAAGAAGCAAAACAACCGCCATAATCATAACGCTTCGTGGATATGAATAAGCTGATTTTATGTTTTTTTGAAGATTTTTTTCTTTCTGCATCATATCAGCAAGGCTGACAAGCGCTTGTTCCATAATACCGCCGGCCTCACCAGAAGCAATCATAGCAATAAAAAGAGGTGAAAACACTTTTGGGTACTGCGCAAATGCTTCTGAAAGTGGCATACCACCTTCAACGCTCTTTGCAATTTCTTCCATAATATTTCCAAGCTTTGGGTTTGCACACTGTTTTGAAAGAGTAGTCAATGCTCTTGTAACAGGAACACCCGCCGAAAGCATAACTGCAAGTTGCTTACATACAACGGCAATATCTTCAGTTGTAACTTTTTTACCGCCACCGCTTGATTTTTTCTTAGCGGCTTTTTCTTTCATTTCTGTAACTATAACCCCATTTTCACGAAGTCTGTCAATGGCTTGAGCAGTACTGTCGGCAATAACTTCACCCTGTACGCTCTGACCTTGTTTATTTATACCATTATAAGTAAAGGCTGCCAAGTAAGTTGCCCCCTTTATATGTAAAAATTATAAAATTCTAATTAAAGCCCCATGGTACCCATAAGGCGAATAACTTCTTTCTGGTCGACACAGAATTCAAGAACTGACTCTCTTGTGATTTTCTGTTGTTTAAGAAGATTAAGAAGTGCCTGGTCCATGGTCTGCATACCCTGCATTGTACCTGTCTGCATAGTTGCATAAAGCTGGTGTTCCTTTTCTTCACGAATAAGGTTTTTAACTGCAGGGGTATCTACCATATATTCAATTGCAGCAACTCTTCCTCGACCATTAATAGTTGGGATGAGTTGTTGAGAAATAACAGCTTTGATTGTATTTGAGAGCTGTGAACGGATTTGTCCCTTTTGCTCCATCGGGAAAGAGTCAACAATACGGGAAATAGTCATTGGTGCAGTCTGCGTATGAAGTGTTGAAAGAACAAGATGTCCTGTTTCAGCGGCGGTAACCGCAACCTGAATACTTTCAGGGTCACGCATTTCACCAATCATAATAACGTCAGGGTCGTGACGAAGAACTGTTTTAAGAGCGTTTGCAAAACTTCTTGTATCCGTACCGATTTCACGTTGTCGAACTGTTGATTTTTTATGTGTATGTAAAAACTCAATAGGGTCTTCAACCGTAACTATATTTGTTTCATAGTGCGTGTTGATATAGTCAATCATTGCAGCAAGGGTTGTTGATTTACCGCTACCTGTAGGTCCTGTAACAAGAACAAGTCCACGTGGAAGATTACAAAGGCGCTTAACATCAGCAGGTAAACCTAATTTATCAAGTGGGGGAATCTCAAATGGGATTGCTCTGAAAACTGCCGCAATAGAACCACGCTGAATAATCACATTTCCACGGAAACGAGCGCATTTAGGAACTGAAATTGCAAGGTCAAGTTCCCAATTTTCTTCAAAATCCCTAACCTGAACATCAGACATGCACTTGCGTAAAATCTGTTCAATGTCTTCAGGATACATTTTCGGAAGGTCATCCTGACGGACAAGAGCACCATTTATTCTAATGCAAGGCTCAATACCGCTTACAAGATGAAGGTCAGAACCACCCTTTTCAACGGTAATTCGTAATAAATCTTCAAGTGTTTTTGGGTATTGACTTGGTTTCTCAAAAAATCTCATTATTTTCAACCCGTTTTCTGCAATAAAATTAAAGTCTGTATATAAGTGGCTATGGGGGTGCGAAAATCGCACCCCTATTAATAGTCCTTATGCGTTATCCATAGCATCAATAAGGTTACACATTCTTGTTGCCTTATCTGATGTAGTCTTTGCGTAAATAACTGCTTTGAAAGTCTTTGTTTCACCTGATGCCTGTTCAAGAGTAACAATCTGGAATTCAACAGCACCAAACACTTCAGGGTAAAGTGACTTCATAATACTAATTCTTTCATTGAGTACCTTTTCAGCAGCCTCTTTTGATTCAGCTTCTTTTGATTCAAGTGGAATCCATGTTGCTACACCTGTGTGTTCTGTATCAAAAGCAACAATTAAATCATAAACCTGATTATTCCATGTAGCCGCATCACAGTAAACAATAATGCTATTTGTAAGGTCTGAATATTCGTATGTCTGGAATGTTACACCATCAATACTTACGCCTGAAAGTCTTTCCATCAACTGATTTGCTGTACAATTCTGTGCTGTGTATGTATGAACTGTACTTGCTGCAGTTGGAACACTTTCGTCGATAGTAGCAATAAGGTCTTTTGCCTTTGCAACGTCTGATTCCTTAGCATACATCCATACAGCTTTTGTCATTCTGTCGTGACCGTAGAAAATAACCTCATCAACCTGTGTTCTGATATAGCTTTCAACATCGCCTCTTTCAAGATTTGTAAACTCAATCTTTTCAAGAATCATTGGTTCTTCAACAGGCTCTTCTGGTGTTGTTGTATCATCAGGAGTAGTATTATCTGTATTATTGTTTGTTGTATCGTCAGTATTAGGAGTATCAGCAGTGTTATCGTCACCTGTTGTATCGTCATCAGGAGTAGTTACAGGAGTGTCTGTACCTGTATTGCCACCCATACCTTCTGTGATAGCATCTTCAGTATCAACAACTCTCTTAATTGTCATAATGTCAGCGAGTTGAGTACCGCTTACATAAACGAAAAGAGTCATAGGTCTTACGTTCATAGTAATACCTGCATGAAGACCAAGGCTTGAAAGAAGGTTTGAGAAATCTGTTGCTGAAATATAGTCAAGTTCAATAGGGGTAAATGCAGCAGCAATACTGTTACTACCTACACTGATATTTTCAGGAGCGTCAAGAATTTCAACAAGTTCGTGGAGTTTAGCCATTTCTTTTGGATAAGCTGAAATCCAGATATCTCTGCCGTTGTTTGACTGCGAAACTGTTTTCATGTTTGAAAGACCTAGAGCACTTGCCTGGCTAAGAAGTTCATCATGTGTAATATATTTGAATGAGAACTTTGTAAGTACAAGGCTGTCAACAAAAGTACCGTTAAGTTCACCGGCTGATGCAACAAGAATTGTGTTGCCGTCTTTAAGATATGAAAGACCAACCATTCTTGTAACATAATCAATAGCTTTAAGTGGTGATACTTTTTCAAGGTCAAGAGTCACAGTTTCTGTACCTGCACCCTTGTAGATAACTGTGTAACCTGCATTGTAAGCGATTGAAGAGATAAGGTCTTTTACATTTGATTCTTTAGCTTTGATTGTGATGCTTGAAGAAATAACCTGATTCTGTTTATTCTCGCTTGTCACAGGAACCTTAAGAATCTGACCTCTGTAAATTGAATCACTGCTGTCAAGGTCGTTGTAAGTCATAATGTCACTAACTGTAACACCATTCTTACTTGCGATTGAAGCAAGTGTATCACCGCTCTTAACTGAGTAATAACGGTATTGACCGAGGCTTGTTCCTTTTAATCCGCCTCCGTTGTTTTCTGAACCCATTACAGTGAGTGGAGCCACTGCACTGATAAGGAGTATAATTGACAAAGCAATTACAAGTATTGATTTGCCGAGTCTCTTAGAACCTTTCATTTTTAGTTCCCCCTAAAAACTTTTATATGTAAATTAAAATAATTACCGATTTGAATTAGTATGTAAGCTGAATTTTCTTTTCGCCAAGTGCCACAATAACACATTCGTCTGTTATGTCTTCAACGAGCCATGAAGATGTGCCTACATAATCACCAACCTGAAGATGTGGGTAAGACTGATTGTCTGCTTCAACTGTTGCTGTATAATAACCGTCAGAGTTTACGATAATTGCTGTAACCTTTGCATTTGCAAGAGCAACATCATCAAAAACATCGTCGCCAAGCACTTCAATATCTTCGTAATTTCTTACATCCTGTGGAAGCACATCCACTTGTGAGCCTGAATTGTTGCCACCTACAGGAGTGTTGTCAATCTCAATTGTTCCTGTTGTGAAAATGATAACGAGTGCTACAAGAACTGAAATTCCCAAACTGATTGCAGGAATAATAACTTTCATTTTAGGGTTTTTCTCAAAGAATCCGGTTAATCCCCTACCCCTTTTATTTCCGCCGCTATTACCTTTAAGCTTAGCGATTAAGTCTTTAATGTCCATATTCATTATAAAACAGCCTCCTAGACGATAATAAACACAATATATAGTGGTTGTCGAAAATTTTATACATATTTTGAAAAAGAGTAGACTACTCCCCAATATGTATAATTACACATAATTATTTTACTATGAAAACTCAATAAAATCAACTTTTTTTTTACATTTTCGCGTACAAATTACAACGTGCATTTTGGCTATTTTGCATACAGTTTTTGACATAATTTGGTTGTTATTTTTTTAACACAATTCGCATCTGTAAAAACCCAAAAACTACCTTTTTGATTTTACTCAAAATGCACAAAAATCCCTTGACGAAATTCGTCAAGGGATTAATTTTAATTTCAATTATACGAATTAATATTTGAAATCAGAATATGTAGCTTCCATATGACCTGCGCCTGTACCTGTTGCAGTAATAGCAACTTTAATTACAAGTGTTGCTTTCATATCATATGAATATTTCAAACTTGTGAGTTTTCCATTTTCAATAACCGCTACAATATTGATGTTTGTATAGTTCGCAGATGTGCCATCCTTCTGAACTTTTACTTTATCGCCTACTGCACTTGCAATTTCTGCATTAACTTCGTCAACTGTGATATAGTCGTTTGAAGCATGTGCCCAAGCGCTATTAGCATCTGGAGTATTTGTATCTTTAATCTTAATAGTATATGTATTTCCACTTACGCTAACATTTGCAATATCGTTTGCTGTAAGTGCCATTGCCTTAAGCTTATACTTATTGTTATCTTTATCATTCAAATCTGCAGACTTGCCGTTTGTGAATGTTGCTGACTGGTCTTTAATACCAAGGAATCCACCAACAACTTCGTTAACTGTGTAGTGGTCGTCACCTGGGTAGTCGTTATTCTTAACTACGCCACTGATAATAGCATTAAGAGCACCTGTAAGAGCACCAACGTCAACATCTTCTGTAAACTTACCGCTTCTTGTCCATTTGTATGTTGCTTTAGATGCTTTTGCTGTTGCATCATTAAGTGCTTTTGCTGCATCTGCTGCTGTTACACCTGTATCACCACTTGGTGCGTTTGTATCACCACTTGGTACATTTGTGTCACCTGATGGTGTGTTTGTGTCACCACTTGGTGTATTTGTGTCGCCACTTGGTGTGCTTGTGTTGTTGTTTGTTGTATTGTTTGAATCTACGTTCTGTGTCTGATTCTGTTCTTTTGCTTTTTCAATAGCATCTTCTGCTGCTGTTTTACCCATGCTAACAACTGCGAATGTAAGAGTTGCTGCAAGAAGAATAGCCCAAAACTTAGTCCAGTTTTCGCTCTTCTTTGCTTTTTTCATTGCCTTTATTTCTGCCTGTTCTGGAGTTAAAGGTTTCTTTGCCATGTCGATTATCTCCTTTCGCTATTCATACGAATTAATATTTGAAATCAGAATATGTAGCTTCCATATGACCTGCGCCTGTACCTGTTGCAGTAATAGCAACTTTAATTACAAGTGTTGCTTTCATATCATATGAATATTTCAAACTTGTGAGTTTTCCATTTTCAATAACCGCTACAATATTGATGTTTGTATAGTTCGCAGATGTGCCATCCTTCTGAACTTTTACTTTATCGCCTACTGCACTTGCAATTTCTGCATTAACTTCGTCAACTGTGATATAGTCGTTTGAAGCATGTGCCCAAGCGCTATTAGCATCTGGAGTATTTGTATCTTTAATCTTAATAGTATATGTATTTCCACTTACGCTAACATTTGCAATATCGTTTGCTGTAAGTGCCATTGCCTTAAGCTTATACTTATTGTTATCTTTATCATTCAAATCTGCAGACTTGCCGTTTGTGAATGTTGCTGACTGGTCTTTAATACCAAGGAATCCACCAACAACTTCGTTAACTGTGTAGTGGTCGTCACCTGGGTAGTCGTTATTCTTAACTACGCCACTGATAATAGCATTAAGAGCACCTGTAAGAGCACCAACGTCAACATCTTCTGTAAACTTACCGCTTCTTGTCCATTTGTATGTTGCTTTAGATGCTTTTGCTGTTGCATCATTAAGTGCTTTTGCTGCATCTGCTGCTGTTACACCTGTATCACCACTTGGTGCGTTTGTATCACCACTTGGTACATTTGTGTCACCTGATGGTGTGTTTGTGTCACCACTTGGTGTATTTGTGTCGCCACTTGGTGTGCTTGTATTGTTTGTGTTGCCTGACGGTGTCTGAGCGCCACCGTTAACAACTGTACCACTACCAACCGGTGTGAATGCAATTGCTGCAAGTGACCATGCGATTGCAATAGCAAGGAAGAATGCTAATGCTTTTGTAAATGTTCCGAAGAAGAGATTTCTTTTAGCTGTCTTTTTTTCTAATTTAGCCTGAAATTCTTCGGGTGTTAAAACCTTTTTAGCCATTTTTAGGTTCCCCTTTCAATGATATGTATTCATATACATACTAAATTTACAACAAATTTTGCAAAAAGTCAATCATTATTTTTTTGTTTTTTGAAAAACTTTTCAAAAATTGCACTTATGGGCAACCCTACCACATTAAAATAGTCTCCATTTATGCGACGAACAAACTTTGAAGCATACCCCTGAATTCCGTATGCCCCAGCCTTGTCATAACAATCACTTGTATCTATATACTCATAAATTTCCTCGTCAGTAAGTGACAAAAACTCAACTTGAGTTTCTTCCGAGAATGTCATTGATTTACCCTTTTCAATTATGCACACACCCGTAAACACAGAGTGAACTCTGCCCGAAAGACTTTTAAGCATATTAAAAGCATCTTCACGGTCACGGGGTTTGCCAAGTATTTTATTATCAAGCACAACTATTGTATCAGCACCAAGCACAGTTTCATCATCTGCACGGTCTACTGCCATGGCCTTTCGCGCTGCAAGAAATACAACTGCATTTTCAGGTTTTGTGCCCTCAGGGATTGTTTCATCAGCATCAGCAACACGCACGGTAAACTCATACCCTGCATTTTTAAGTATTTCACTTCTTCTAGGTGATTTTGATGCAAGAACTAACTTCATATTTTACCCTCATTTTTAAGTTGATTGATTTTCAATATCATAGTCTGAGTTTTACTGTCAGGAAGTTCGCCGTTCATAACCATTTCTACTGCTTTTTCCAAGGAAATTTTATAAACTTCTAAAAACTCGTCTTCGTCAGGGCTTTGTTCACCAAATTCAAGTTCTGTTGCAAGGTACATATGTATAATTTCACCACAGTAACCCGGTGTAGGGTAAAGTTTGCCTAAACTTATATATTTATTTGCAACTGCGCCTGTTTCTTCTTTAAGTTCACGTTTGCCTGCTTCAAATGGGTCTTCACCCTTTTCAAGTTTACCTGCAGGAAGTTCGGTGACAATTTCCATATAAGGATAACGGAACTGTTTTACAAAATACAAATTGTAATCATTATCAAGAGGCGCTACGCAAACACCGCCATTATGTTCAACAATTTCACGCTTTGCTATTGCACCGTTTGGAAGAAGTGCATCATCAACACGAAGATTTACAATTTTACCCTGAAACTTGTATTCATAATTTACTTGTTTTTCTGTTAAGTCCATATTATTCACCATATTTCTTAATCAGTTCTTTATAATGTCTTCCCTTTTCTTCAAAATTCTTGTATTCATTATAACTTGACGCAGCAGGTGAAAGAATACAAATCCCTTTTGTATTTTTATACGCCTCTTTTACTGCCTCTTCAAGATTTTCTGCTTTTATAAGTTTTTTAGCAGTACCATTTGAGAGCATCATATCAATAATTTTATGTCCTGTTGTTTTTGTGCCGATAATAACACTCAAATCACTGTTTTCAAGGTCAACTGCAAAATCAGTATAGTCAATTCCTCTGTCCTTGCCACCGATTATAAGTGTATTTGCCTTGATTGCATTAACAGCGCACATAACTGCATGTGGGATTGTAGCAATACAGTCATTATAGAATGTAACGCCTTTATATGTACCCACATTTTCCATTCGATGCTCAATACCCTCAAAATCGTCGATAGCTTTTTTCGCATCTTCGGCACTTACGCCAAACTTTGATGCAGCAGCGAAAGCATAAAGCACGTCGTGACGATTATGTTCGCCTGCAAGATGAATATTATCAATCTCAAATGGTAAATATGCGTCTTTTTCTACTGCAACAGCCTTTGATTTAACGGTGCTTAAATCAAGGTAAGGTGCTAAACCTTGTGTGCCGTTATATATAAACATATCGTTTTCATTCTGATGACGGACAATGTTAAGTTTTGCATTCACATAACCTGTCATTCCGCCCTTGTAGTGTTCAAGGTGTTCTTCATATATATTCGTAAGAATTGAAACATCTGGTGAATTTCTTGTGAATTCAAGTTGATGTGATGACATTTCAATAACTGCGATTTTATCTTCAGTCATTTCTTCAATGTAATCAAGTACGGGAAGTCCCATATTGCCCATAAGCTCACAATCCACTCCACCCGCACAAAGCATTTTGTATGTAAGAGTTGAAGTTGTAGTTTTACCTTTTGAACCTGTTACACCGATTTTCTTGCAAGGTGCAAATTGCAAGAACAAATCTGTCTGACAAGTAACATAAGTATTTTCTGGCACATCTACATTCACAAAAGAAATACCAGGGCTTTTCATAACAACTTGAAATTCACCGATATGTGAAAGATAATCTTCACCGCAAAAATACTCAACATTATTATCGTCTATTTTCTGCTCTCTGCCGTCACCGATTGCAAGTATTTTTTCTGGCAAATATTTCCTAATATAATTGTATGTGCTTTTTCCCTCTCGTCCGAAGCCAAGAATAAGAACTTTTTTGTCTTTCAAAAATTCAATAATTGGAGGCAACATAGTTTTCTTCATCTCCTAAAACGCATATATAATGATTATACATTCATAAACTTAAAAAATCAACAGAAAACCGTCATATATATAATTGAAAATATCTTGAAAAACTTACGAAAACATAGTTGCATTGTTTGGGCAATTATGCTATAATTCCATTAAACTGTTGAAAAATTCTATATATTTTTCACATAAATAGGTATCTTAGGGAAAGGGAGGCGCGCTTTATGAAAGCATACACCTCAAACAACATCAGAAATATTGCTGTGCTTGGTCACGGCGGAAAAGGAAAGACTACACTTTGTGAAGCAATGCTTTATGTAGCAGGTGCTACTGACAGACTTGGTAAAGTAGCTGACGGCAACACAGTTCTTGACTTCGACGCAGAAGAAAAGAGAAGAAAGTCATCTGTTTCATCTGCTATGGCAGCTATTGAATGGGATAACACAAAGTTAAATATTATAGATGCTCCCGGTCTTTTTGACTTTGAAAATGGTGCAGCAGAAGCAGTTAGAGCAGCAGAAGCAGTTCTTATTGTTACAAGTGCAGGTTCAGGCGTTGACGTTGGTACAGAAAAAGCATTCAAGGCAGCTGAAAAACGTGGTCTTGCAAAATTCTTTGCTATTACAAAGACTGACTCTGACCACAGAAGTTTCTACAAAACATTTGAAGCGCTTAAAGAAGTTTATGGTAACAAGCTTTGCCCTGCAATTATTCCTTATATGGAGGGCAACATTACAAAGTCTTATGTAAACCTTCTTACAGGTATGGCTTATGAATATGATGCAGAAGGCAAGGCAACAAAAGTTGCTATGCCTAACGACCCAATCATCGAAGAAATGACATCAGCATTTATGGAAGCTGTTGCTACAACTGATGATGAACTTATGGAAAAATTCTTTGAAGGTGAAGCATTTACACAAGAAGAAATCCTTAAAGGTCTTTGCACAGGTATTTTTGACGGCTCAATTTATCCCG
>CALBKQ010000081.1 GCA_937895645.1 uncultured Clostridia bacterium | reverse complement strand
TTGTATCTCTGTAAATCATCAAAGATGCAATAAGTGCCTCATTGTGTGGCCACCAGAGCTTCATATCGTGCTCATAAGCCTCAGGTGGATTACCAAGGCAGTCAAAGAAGTAAAGGATACCGCCGAACTCCTTGTCCCAGCCTTTTTCGAATGCCATATCAAAGATTTCAATAGCTTTAGCGTGTAACTCTTTGTCACCTGTCTCATTTGCTCTTTCCATAAGGAACCAGCTACATTCAATATCATGACCGGGGTTTACAACTCGACCTTCAGTAATGTTAAGTCTTGGTGTACCGTCAAGAGAAACGCTTTCAAGAGTGCAACCTAAATCCTTTTTAACGTGATATTTGAAAATGTCAGCAACACATTCATCAGCACGTTTGTTGTAAAGGTCAGCATTTTCAGGGTCAACACGAAGCATAACTGATGTAACATTGAGAATAATCATTGGAATACCAAGAGCTCTACCTGTACGGGTTTCTGGGTCAGTTTTTGGACCAAGGCCTGTTGGGTCAGTCATTCCGTGGTTAAGATTCCAGTACATATCGTAGGCTTTTCTTGCTCTTTCTAAATGCTCTTTTTCACCTGTTATGCCATAGTATTCAGCATTTGCAATACAGTAAAATGCTTCTGAATAGCAATATCTTCTTTGGCGAAGTGGTTTGCCGTCTTCTGTAACTGTAAAGTAAAGTCTGCCGTCAGCGTTTTTGTTTACACAGTAGTTTTCAAGGAAGTCAATACAACTTTTACTTGCCTCAAGCCATTCCTTTTTTACACCGTAAACGTGGCAAAGATAAGCAAAAGTCCAACCGCATCTGCCTTGCATCCATACGCTTTTGTCAGTTGAAAAAACTTTACCGTCCTTATCAAGACAAGTGTAAACGCCACCGTGAACTTTATCCATACCGTTTTTAAGCCAGAAATCAGCAACGCTTGAAAGTTCATTCAGTACCCATTGTCTTTGTTCTTTAAGGTTCATATTTTTCACCTCATAAATCTTATAAAATACAAGAAAATTTTAGCACATAAAATATGCTTTGTAAAGTTAAAAAACCTCCATAAAAGGAGGTTTTTCTAATAATTTTTATGCTTTAATTCGTTTTTTGAAAATAACTTTATCAAGTCTTAACTAAAAAGGAAGTTTTTGTTATAAAAATTACTGCGATTTTCTAATTCTTTATTAACTTCTGCAACGCCATCACGTTCAAAGAGTGTTTGCTCATCAGAAAAGAGATTTGTGCCAATTCCAAGACGGTTGCCGTCAAATTCAACACCAAGACAAGCAACAAGAGTTGGGAACATATCAAATACAGCCCAATCACGATTCTGAAGTCTGCCGTCGTCAATGTTACATAATTCCTGAGGTGGATTAATGAAAAGATTAAAGCATGTGCGCTTGTAGTTTTTCACATCATCAAAGAATGATTTTGCCATACTTAAATGGTCACCTATAAGGACAATTGTAGTATTTTCATAGAAAGGTTGTGCCTGAATCCAACGGACAAATTTAACTGCCTCTGCCTGACTGTAATAAATGCAGTTAGCATATTGGTTGTCAAATTTCTTTTCAGCATTTTTGCTTAAATATCCGTTAGGACCGTGGGTGTCGGCAGTTTCCATAACAAAGTGGAAAGGTTTGCCTGTTTCATAAAGTCGTGTAAGTTCGTTTTTAGCATATTCATAAAGTTTGTCGTCTTCATAACCCCAAAAAACTTTGTAGTCTTCAGGTATCCAACCTAATTCTTTAGCAGCTTTGTGGTCATAAATGTTGAAATTACCGTGAGATTCAAAATAGAAATTCAAACCACCAAAAGCGGCTTCTGCACCGAACATAACAGACTGTTCATAGCCTTGTTCTTCCAAAATATCGCCTAATGTTGTAGCGCCAGGTAAGAAATTATCTTTTGTACCATAAGCATTATGGTCAAATGGAACTTTCATAGGAAGACCTGTATTCATATTCACCATTGATGCAATTGACCAGTTACCACCTGTTGATGTAGGAGGGCCACCAAAACCTTTATCTAAGTGTGAAAAACTGTATCCTTCTTTACAAAGTTCAGCAAGGTCTGGCATAAGATTTTCATCAAAATAACCACCTAAATCTTTTGAAAAATATGTATTTTCCATTGATTCAAGATAAATATGAATAAGATTTCGTTTATGTTCAGGGAATTTAAGATTTGCTTTGTTAGGGTCAACAAAGTTCTCCTCAATATATGGTGAGTCATTGAAATATGCAGAGAAAAGTGTCATAAGCTGGAATCTTTCAATACCAAAAGCACAACCACCAACAAGAATGGTAATTGCAAGTAAGAAACATAAAACTCTGATTGCAACTGCAGAAAGAAAGGTTGATTTTTTCTCATTCTTTTTATATGTAACCTTATATTTAGGGAATACAACAATGCAGAACAAAGCAGTAAGAAGTGCTGTTATAAGTACAGGACCTTCGAAAAGAGAAATGTAAACACCAACATCAGTACCCTCAGTAGGGGAGTTAAGATTAATGAGAATCTGGTCAGGAGAAAGGTCACCAAAAGCCTCTTTGCCCCATAATGTGCCTGTAATCGCAGCAACGCCAAGTGCAAAGAAAACAGTAGAAATGATTTTTATAGCCATAGCACCTTTTTTGCGTTTAGGCTCTTCATATTCAAATTGAAGAATATTCTTGATAAATCCAATCACACACAAAAACGCAACACCAATAACAAATGATAATGCTGCAAATTTTACGATATACAAAGGACCGTGACCAGACGCGTCAAAAATGTTTTCCACATTAAGAAGATATTTCATAAGGAAAAATGAAATAAGATTTACAGTAAAGGTATCACGGAAAAAAGCGTGAATCCATGTTGCAGGACGTTTGTCTTTTGCAAACAGAAAAACATCTGCAACAGTTACTAAAATTCCTGCTAAAATAACACATAACCAAAGCATAGTAAAACCCCTTTTTAGATTTGTTTATTTAATAAAATAATATCACAATTATACTAATGACACAACCCATAAAATTATAAACCGAACACTTGTTATTAACTAACAGTTTCTGTGTCAACAAGAATATTATTGTTATAGAAGATACTGCGATTTTTCAACTCATTGTTAACTTTCGTAAATCCATCTCTTTCAATAAGTGTTTCTTGTTCAGAGAACATATTTGTACCTATACCAAGACGATTACCATCTATTTCAACACCGATACTTGCAAGTGTTGTTGGGAACATATCAAATGGAGCCCATTTTCTGTTAAAGGTGCGTTCCGTCGGGACATTTTCAAGCTTTTCAGGAAGATTTAAGAATAGATTATATGTTGTGCGCTTATAGTTTGTAATATCACCAACAAATGAATCTGCCATACTCAAATGGTCGCCAATGATAATAATAGTAGTGTTTTCATAGAAATCTTGTTCTTGAATCCAACGAACAAACTTAACTGCTTCAGCCTGACTATAATAAATACAATTTGCATATTGTGATTTGTATTTATTTTCGGCGTTAGGGCTTAAATATCCGTCAGGAGCGTGGGTGTCAGCAGTCTCCATAACAAAATTAAATGGTTTATCTAAAGAAGCAAGTCGTGAAAGCTCTGTTTTTGCAAACTCATAAAGTTTGTCGTCTTCATAACCCCACCAAACATTATAATGTTCAGGTAACCAACCTTGTTCAATAACGCCTTTGTGGTCAAGAATATTGAAATCTCCGTGAGACTCAAAGAAGAAATTAAGTCCGCCAAAAGCTGCATCAGCGCCAAACATCATAGATTGTTCGTATCCCTGTTCGTGAAGTATATCGCCTAATGTTGTAGCACCTGGCAAAAAATTATCAGGTGCACCGTAAGAGTTGCCGTCAACCGGCACTTTCATAGGAAGTCCTGTGTTCATATTTACCATTGCGGCAACTGACCATCCTGACCCGAATGTGCTGAATGGTCCGCCAAAACCACTTTCTTTGTGTGAAAAACTTATACCTTCTTTTGAGAGTTCAGCAAGGTCAGGCATATAGTTTTCTTCAAAATACCCACCAAGGTCTTTAGAAAAGAATGTGTTTTCTATTGATTCAAGGTAGATAAAAATAAGATTTCGTTTTTCTTCAGGAAACTTAATATCAGTAGTTTCAGGGTCTGTAAAATTATCTTCAATGTATGATGAGTCGTTAAGATACGCGTCAAAAAGAGTTGTAAGTTGGAATCTTTCAATACCAAAAGCACAACCACCAATAAGCATTGTAACAGCAAGTACAACAGAAACAATTCTTATAGCAATTTCAGGAAGAAAAGCTATATGCTTTTCGCCTTTGTTGTAAACAAGCTTGTATTGTGGAAAAACAAAAGTGCAGTAAAAAACCGTAAATAAAACTGTTTTAAGCACCGGACCTGAAAACAGTGAAATGTAAACACCAATGTCAGTCCCCTCAATAGGAGAGTTAAGATTGATGATAATCTGGTCAGGTGAAAGTTCGCCAAATGCTTCTTTACCCCAAAGTGTACCTGTGTATGCTGCAATACCAAGTGCAAAAAGAACAGTTGAGAAAATTTTAAGAGCAAGTGTGCCTCTTTTTTGATTTTTAGGGTTAAATTCAAATACAAAAATGCGTTTTATAAATCCTGAAATAATAAAGAATATAACACCAACAGCAAGAACAAGACCTAAAAATTTCCAACTGTAAGAAATTCGCTGTGAAGATATTGCAAAAACATTTTTCACACCAAGAATTGTGTCTGCAAGGGCCATGGCAGAAAGTACAGAAATCATACTGTCACGAAGAATAACAATAATCCATCTCTTGATACTTTTTTCGTTAGATAAAAGGAACATATCGGCAATACCGATAAGAACTCCTACAGTAATTGCTCCAAGCCAAACCATAATGTGTTTCCTTTCTAATCACTTAATAAGTGACACAACCCATAAAATTATAAACCAGACAGGTGGAATAATAAGGGCAGGTAACATGTTAAGTGTTTTTAAGTTCTTTATTTCGAGAATACTAAGTCCTGATGATGCAATTAAAAATCCGCCGACAACGCTTATTTCACACATAAGTTCAGGGCTCATAAATTCCCCTAAAAATGTTGCAAGAATGTAAATCCCGCCTTGCCAACAGAAAAGCACAGGTGCTGCAAGGGCAATACCAATACCGTAAGTTGAAGCTAATACCATACTTGTCACAAAATCAAGTGTAGCATTTGTAAAAAGATATGTATGGTCGTTATAAAGTGCCGAGTTTATAGGACCAAGAATTGAAAGACTGCCAATGCAGAAAAGAAGTATAGCGGTTGAAAGTCCTTTGCCCAACTCGCTTTTACCTTTTTTCTCAGTAAGTGCATTAAAACGCTTGTCCAAATCAATTATATTACCTAAAAGCGAGCCAAGAGCAAGACTGACAATGAAAAGCACAGGGTATTTGCTGTTGGGCATATTCTGAACAACCGAGTTTATGCCAATACCTGCCGCCGCAAGTCCCATAGCATTCATAAGACATTTTGTGTACTTTTCTTTTATTCCTTTTTTCAGTAAACTGCCAACAATACTACCTGTAAGAATGGTGGCAGTATTAACTATTGTACCTATCATTTTCTACAAGCCTCCACAACTTCAAAAATCTCTTTAAGTGTGTCAAGAGAAGTCTGTTCTTGTAATTTTTTAACATTTATACTCTTTTTGCCTGACGATGTAACAGAAACGCGTTTTCTCATAACTGATGAAATATCAAGGACTAATGAAGCGTCAATATCTTCACAGTAAAGAGCGATTGTATCTCCACGCTGACCTATTTCGTATATTCCTAAAGCAGATGCCTTGTTTCTACAAAGTGATACCTCAATAAGACCTTCAACTGAAGGTGGAATATCACCGAAACGGTCACGCAGTTCGTCACGAACATCTTCAGCATCCTGAAATGCGCGTATATCTGCAATCCTGCGGTAAATCATAAGTCGTTGTGACAGTGCAGTAATATATTTATCAGGAATGTGAGCGTTAATTTGCAGGTCGATAAGACATTCTTTTGAGTTTTTAGGTGTTTCGCCCTTTTCATTACTGATTGCTTCACCTAAAAGTTTCATATACATATCATAGCCGACTGCTGCAAGATGACCGTGCTGTTGTGCGCCTAAAAGATTACCTGCACCGCGGATTTCAAGGTCACGCATGGCAATCTTGAAGCCTGAGCCGAACTCGGTGTATTCACGGATTGCCTGTAATCGTTTGTATGCAACTTCTGATAAATTCTTGTCTCTTTTGTATGTGAGATATGCACTAGCCCTACGTGCACTTCTGCCTACACGACCACGCAACTGATGAAGTTGAGCGAGTCCTAATTTGTCAGCATCTTCAATGATGAGAGTGTTAGCGTTGGGCACATCAACGCCAGTTTCAATAATGGTGGTGCATACAAGAATGTCAATTTCACCATTCATTAAATCTCGCCAGATGTCGCTTAACTGTTCTTCGTTCATTTTACCGTGAGCCGTAGCAATTCGTGCGTCAGGCAGATATTCCTTGATTGAAAGTGCAACACCATCAATAGTTTCAACGCGGTTGTGTAAGAAATAAACCTGACCGCCACGACGAAGTTCTTTTTCCATCGCTTCACAAAGTAGTGGGAGATTATGTTCAACCACATAAGTCTGCACAGGAAAACGGTCCGATGGTGCTTCTTCAATAACTGACATATCTCGAATTCCCGACATAGCCATATTAAGTGTTCTTGGAATTGGTGTCGCCGAAAGTGTCAATACATCAACACCGGGGAACTTTTCTTTGATTTTCTCTTTTTGTGCAACACCAA
>CALBKQ010000080.1 GCA_937895645.1 uncultured Clostridia bacterium | reverse complement strand
TCGTTGAGATTTATTCTGATGACGGTTACAGCGGTACAAATTTTGACCGTCCTGATTTTATCAGAATGATGGAGGACGTTTATTCCGGCAAAATCAACTGTATCGTTGTAAAGGATCTTTCTCGTTTTGGACGAAACTATATTGAGATAGGAAATTATCTCGATAATATTTTCGTTCGTCAGCGTGTTAGGTTTGTAGCGATAAACAACAATTACGACAATTTAAGCACAGGTAACAATGTGGTTAGCAATTTGCTGACTTTGAGTATTACCAACGTTACAAACGAATCTCAGGCGGCGAGTACGTCTGTTAACGTGCGGGGTACGCTGAATTTAAGACGTCAGCAAGGAAAGTTTATCGGTTCTTTTCCGACCTACGGATACCTAAAAGATCCGGATGATAAACATCATCTTGTTATTGACGAGGAAACAGCACCGATAGTGCGAATGATTTTTGAACGCTTTATTGCGGGCGAAAGTATAATAGGTATTACTAAAGACCTGAACGAAATGGGTATACCCAATCCGTCAATGTATAAAAAACAAAAAGGTCTAAACTACAAACATCCGTCTGGCAGAAGCAATGATGGTCTATGGCCTGATAGTTCGGTGCGCCGAATTTTGCAAAACCGGATGTATGTCGGTGATATGGTGCAAGGTAGAAATACTACCTACAGTTATAAAATTAAGCAGTGCCGTGCAATACCTAAGGACGAGTGGATTATTGTTGAGGGAACCCATGAGCCTATTATCAGCCACGAAACCTTTGACAATGCACAGGCTCTTTTTAACAAGCATATTCGAAAGAGTCCGAAGAAGAAAAACGTTGATTTGTTTTCGGGAATTGTGCGGTGTGCAGACTGCAAGCGTGTAATGAATAAAAAGACCAACCAGCACTCGTATGGCACTTATCACTATTACCGTTGTGTTACGGCTCGAAAACTTAAAAAATCGGCATGTACAAATCACACCATCCGCATTGATAAGTTAGAGAAGGCAGTGCTTTTGACAATTCAAAATATGATTAATACGGCGGTTACAATGAGTGATATGCTTGAATTAATAAATAATAACGCTAAAAGGAAAAAGGAATCAAGTCATATTCAAAAAGCATTGAATTCTCAAGTTGCTGAACGAGAGAAGTTGGTAGCAATGATTGCCGACCTTTATCCTGATTGGAAAAGTGGCGTTATTACTCAAGATGAGTACCAGGTGTTAAAGGAACGGCTAAATGAGAAATTGAGTGTTCTGGACGAAAAAATTGCCGCACTAAATAAATCGGCAGAGGAGTTCAAAAACGGTATTACCGAAGAGAACGACTTTGTAGCACATTTTAAGAAGTACGGTAACATTGATGCTTTAACAAGACCGTTGCTTACCGAACTTGTGCAAGAAATTTTCGTACACGAGGGCGGAGACATTGAGGTTGTATTCAAGTTCCAAGATGCTTATGCACAGGCAGTTGAATATATCGAACTCAACAAGCAACTTATCGAACCAGAAAAGCCAGACAAAAAGAAAAAATCGGCGTAAAGTTAAAGCGTGTGTCATTTTGGCACACGCTTTTATCTATCTGAAATATTTACCATATACTTCGTTAATGGTTTCGATGTATACTATAAAGGATGGGTGATTGTGATCATTTCTTCTTAGGTACATATTTTTCTTTTCAAGATAAATTTTCCTTACCTCAAGCCAACAATCATTATTTTTAAGTGTTTTAACCTTTCGCGTTAAGTCTTTCGAGTGAGGTGTTTCATTCCAAAACCACTTATCATTATATGTAAACCCTGTTTTTTCGTGGATTAATCTATGCCAAACATTATATTTATCCTCATGTGTAATGGCGAGGTCAATACTGAATCTAGTAGGATTACCTTGGGTGAAATATATTTCACCGGAAGTCAGAACAGATTTCGAATCATGACAGTCATCTAATTCATTCCTATCTAATACGATATTATACTGTTCACGAATATACTCCTTTATTGTTTCACCGTCATTAATGTTAATGCCACGGCATTTAAGGATGCACAAGTTATAGTCGAGATCTATCGGTTCATTTGCATTTTGAGTTATGAGATTCTTTGCACCGCTACCAACCAAATGGATATCGACCTGCATAACCGAGTCATTATTGATTTGTTGTTTGAGTTGATTCATAATGTCTGAACAAAGATTTTTAATTTTTCCTAAAAACTCTTTGTCCTTGATGTAATGATACATAAACTTTTCTCCTTCTTTGCCCATACCAACCCATTTAACATCGTGGTTAAATCGTTATAGTATAATCAATAGGGTGCCAATAGTCAAGAACTTTTTTAATATTATAGCAAAAAACTGGCGTATGGTCTACCTTTCACATCTACCTACCCATAGCAGCACCCATAAATAAAGTCTCGGAAACCGCATAAACAAAGGGAAAAATAAATTTCAAAAAAATTATGGTGTTCTCTTGACATTTTCCCCTGCAGCCGCGTCTACCATTGGCGAATTTTTGAATGATACCCGCACCTCCCCTACTGATTACGATTTAATTCTTACGGGGGATTTAGGCAAAGTTGGTGCAGAATTGCTTATAGACTTACTCAAAAAAGATTACGGTTATGATATTTCGTCTGTTCACGGCGATTGTGGGCTTATGCTTTATGACCTTGAAGCACAAGATGTTCATGCAGGTGGCTCTGGTTGCGGTTGTAGCGGGTCAGTTGTAAATTCATATATTATGAGACAACTTAAAGAAAAAACGCTTAACAGGGTGCTTTTTGTGGGAACTGGTGCATTACTCTCACCTACTTCATCAATGCAGGGTGAAAGTATTCCGTCAATCGCACACGGGGTTCTATTGACATCGGGGGAAGAATAAAATGAATATAGAAAAAGAACTTGAAGCTGTTTACACAATGGCAAACGCCTTAAGATTATTAAACTTACTGAAAGCTGCACTGACCGTTGGGATAATAGCCTTTACCGTTTTCAGTATTGCAGGGATTTTCTTTGCAAAAGATTAAATACTATATAACTGCAAGTATAAATTTACTTGCAGTTTTTTTACTCTAAAACTTGACAAAATATGGCAAAATATATTATATTATTTATAGTGATAACACAAATCAACAAAATGTGTTTTATTTTTACAAGAAAAGAGGTTTATTTATGTTATACGGTACAGTTAAAACTATAGACTATGCAGGTAGAATCGTTCTACCACGTGAATACAGAGCAAAAATGGGACTTGAACCCGGAACAAAAGTTATTTTACACGAAGTAAATGGTAAACTTACCATTGAAGCAGTTGCTCCAAAATGTAAAATTTGTGAGTGCAACGAAATTGTTGACGACGAGCTCCCACTCTGCAAAGAATGTCTTGAAAAGGCAAAAAACTTTAACAAATAATAATTGAATACATAATTACAAAAGCCACTCCAAATGGAGTGGCTTTTGCTTTAACTCGACCAACTTATGTTGGCGTGTGTATCATCTATTTAGTTTTCATCAACATAATCACAAGCGGCAAGGGCAGCAACTGCACCATCACCTGCAGCAGTAATTACCTGACGGATTGATTTTGTTCTGCAGTCACCTGCTACAAAAATGCCTTTTGCATTTGTAAGGCAATTTTCAGTTGCATTTACATATCCGCGTTCATCAAGGTTAATAACCTCTTTGAAAGCGTCATTCTGTGGTACAAGACCGATTGCAACAAACATACCGTCAATAATTAAATCTGTGCTTTCTTCTGTTGATGTGTTCTTGATTGTTATTCCTTTAAGTTCACGTTCTCCAATAAGTTTCTGGACAACTGTGCCTAGAATAATCTCAACATTATCTTTGCTCTGGAGTTTCTCAACAAGTTTTTGCTCACCTGTAAAGAAATCAAGATTTTGAATTACATAAACTTTTTTAGCAAGGTCAGAAAGAAGAATTGCTTCTTGTAATGCAGAGTTTCCACCACCAATTACAGCAACTGTTTTGCCTTCATAGAAAGCACCATCACAAACTGCACAGAATGAAATGCCTTCACCAACAAGGTTTTGTTCATTCTCGAGTCCTAAAAGTCTATGTTTTGCTCCTGTTGCAATAATAACTGATTTACCCTCATATTCACCTGAATCAGTAACTATCGTTTTAATGTCACCATCACGAATCTCAAGTACTTCAGCACATTCAACTTCTGCATCTTGGTTAAGCACTTGCTCAACAAGTTTTTCTGCAAATTCGTTGCCTGTTACCTCATTGAAACCTGGAATATTTTCAACTTTTGGCGAATAAGTAATCTGCCCACCAAAACTCGCTTTTTCAATAACAAGAACTGTTTTATTTGCCCTACGAGCATATAGGGCAGCGGTAAGCCCCGCAGGGCCACCGCCGACAACTATAATATCATACATAAAATTTATTCCTTATGCATTAAGGTATTTCTTAATGTCAGAAACACCTGCAAATTTTGAAACTACACCATTTTCAACAACTACAAGTGTTGGTGCTTGTTTAATACCGAATTCGTTAACCAAGTCAACATTTTCGTTTGCAAGAAGTTTGTTGTAAACTACGCCTGCTTTATCAAGCAGTGAACAAGCAATCTTACAGTTAGGACAAGTTGCAGTTGTGAAAAGCATTACACCGTCTGCTACATTTGATTCTACTTTTCCTAAAAGTGGTGCTTCATCACAAGCACAAACTGTATCTGTGCCAACGTGAGGAGCAGATGACTTGCTGATATCGTACACTTTTCTGTCTTTGTATTCCTGTGCTTTACCGTCGTTCCAATTCTTAACAGGACGATAGTAACCAGTAATTCTTGAGTAAACTTCTGCTTCTTCACCACAATGTGGGCAAGTAAATGCTTCACCTGCGATATAGCCATGATTCTTACAAATTGAGTAAATTGGTGAAATTGAGTAGTATGGAAGTCTGTAGTTAGATGCAATCTTTCTTACAAGATTTGCACATGACTGCCAGTCAGGAAGCTTTTCACCAAGGAATGCATGGAATACTGTACCTGATGTGTAGAGTGTATGAAGTTCATCCTGCATATCAAGAGCTGTAAAGATATCCTGAGTATAACCAACAGGAAGATGTGAACTGTTTGTATAGTAAGGTGTTTCGCCTTCTTTTCTACCTGCAGTAATAATGTCTGGGTAGTATTTAAGGTCGTGCTTTGCAAGACGGAATGCAGTTGACTCAGCAGGAGTTGCTTCAAGGTTATAAAGGTCACCGTAAAGTTCCTGATAGTCAGAAAGTCTTTCTCTCATATGATTAAGAACGTCTTTTGCAAACTGCTGTGTCTTTTCAGTTGTCATATCAGCCTGAATCCACTTAGCGTTAAGACCTGCTTCATTCATACCAACAAGACCGATTGTTGAGAAGTGGTTGTTGAATGTACCCAAGTATCTCTTTGTATATGGATAAAGACCTGCATCAAGAAGTTTTGTGATAACGTCACGCTTAACTTTAAGTGAACGAGCAGAAATATCCATCATTTTGTCAAGACGAGCGTAGAAGTCTGCTTCATCTTTTGCAAGATAAGCAATTCTTGGTAAGTTGATTGTAACAACACCAACTGAACCTGTTGACTCACCACTACCGAAGAAACCACCTGACTTCTTGCGAAGTTCACGAAGGTCAAGACGAAGACGGCAGCACATTGAACGAACGTCACTTGGCTCCATATCTGAGTTAACATAGTTTGAGAAATATGGAGTACCGTATTTTGCTGTCATTTCAAAGAGAAGCTTATTATTCTCTGTTTCAGACCAATCGAAATCTCTTG
>CALBKQ010000079.1 GCA_937895645.1 uncultured Clostridia bacterium | reverse complement strand
GCAAGATGGCAATATGTTTTTTGTAAATCTTCGAATCCGTTAATCCACATTTTTGATGGGCTGAAAGTATGACACCAAGTAATGATACCTGCACACTTTTGGTCATAATTCGCTTCTCTTACAACATCTGTGATTTCTTTATTAGTTTTTGCAGTAACTTTGTAAACAACTTTGCAAGGAAGTGAACCTGATGCATTGAGTTCATTAACCATTTCCTGTGCACGAGCTGCAACAGTTTCTAATACTTCAGGACCATAAAGGAACTGACTACCAACAACAAACCAAAATTCATAATTTTTAAGACTCATAATAATTTCTCCTTTTATTTAAGAGAGTTGATTGCAGATTTTTCCACTGCAACCGCTAACTCATATCTCTTAATGTATTCATTAAAACCATCAACATCTGCTTTATCAGGCTCAACAACACTTGCTTTATACTCTGCGAAAACCTTATTTTCAAGGTATTCTTCAAGTGTTTCATTTTCTTTATTTGCCATAAATGCTGCAAGGAGTGCAATACCCCAAGCACCGCCCTCACCTGCAGTTTCCATAACTGCAACAGGAGTATTGAGAGCACCTGCCATAAGGCGCTGACCAACGGTTGGTGTTTTGAAAAGTCCACCGTGGCCAAGAAGTTTTTCAATCTTTACATTTTCCTTATCAAAAAGAATGTTCATACCAAGGCGAAGAGTTGCCATTGTACCATAAAGTTGCGCACGCATAAAGTTTGCAAGGCTGAATTTACTGTCAGGCATTCTCACGAGTAATGGTCTGCCCTCTGCAGTATCTGTTACAGGTTCGCCTGAATAGTAATTGAAACTGATAATACCGTTACAGTCTGCATCACCTTTAAGTGATTCAGCGTAAAGCATATCATAAAGTTCAGGTTTATTAACTTCAACACCACTATTTGAAAGTACTTCTGCAAAAAGTTTTACATAAGCATCAAGGTCAGATGTGCAAGTATTACAATGTACCATTGCAACAGGTTTACCAGTTGGAGTTGTAA
>CALBKQ010000078.1 GCA_937895645.1 uncultured Clostridia bacterium | reverse complement strand
TGTATTTAACATCTTACCGCAATTGTAACACAATTTTTTCAAAATAAAAACAGCCGAGCAACTGTGAACTGCCCGACTGTTTTTATTTATATTATTAGTTGTAACTACTCATGCTTTCTTTTTCTAGCGAGAAGAAGTGCTCCTACCGCTGATGCCGATGCAAATGTCATCGCTAAAACAGTGGCAGATGCTGTAGCACTTGTGTTTGGAATCACTACATCTGTTTTTTCTGAAGTAACCTCCGCTTTGATTTCAAAGTTTGTAGTAACTTCGCCATCTTCAAACATAATTGTTACATTATGTTTGCCAGGTTTGAGAGTCTTGAGATAATTGGCCTTGAATTCAACAACTGTACTACCTTCTTTTGCGATATAGTTATTGCTATCTACCAAAACTCCGTCAATCTTTACTCCTGTAAATTTACTGAATTCTCCGTCCGCTTTAATTGTAAGACTATCAGATGATTCATTCCAAACTGAGTCTGCACCATCAATAATGGTATATTCAATTTCAATTTCTTCAATAACTGCTAAAGTTGAAATGTCTATTTTTTCTACTTCTGCCAAAACTGGGTCATCTGAACCAAATCCGCATTGATATGAAATCAAATCATCAGGAAGTTCATAACGTCCATTGCCCCCTGCTTTACCCATTACAAATTCAACTTTTGCAACAATTTCTGAATTAGCAATTTCAGTATCATAAGTGATTGTGCCATCTGCTAATATATAAGCCTTATATGCTTTTGCTTTTTCAAATGAGCCATCATTACCTTCAAAAGAAGCTGTGTTTCCAACTTCTGTTGTAACCTCTCCACCGCCTGACAAATCAGTTGAGATATCCTCATAAACATACCACCAATATAAGCCTTCGTCATTAAATGTAATTTTACCTGATTCACCGATGAATGCAAATCGATATACGGGAACCCCCTCTTCACTGAGAAGGCCAACTTGTGCTGACACGCCTTCTAAATCATAAGTAACTTCTGTTTCTGGAATTTTAACCGTTACATTTTCCACATACTCATATTGAGTATCTGTTCCTGGGATAACACCCGTCTGTGTGTTGATGCTTGTGGCTGCAAAGGTGGATATTAATGACGAAATACACATCACACCTGCTACAACTAATGTTGTCAATTTCTTTTTCATGTCTTTTTTACTCCTTTTGTTTGTGTTTTTAAAGCATTTTTATACGCTTTCACTTATTAAGACAACTCAAAAATGCAAAGGGTTTTAAAAATTCGCAAAAAAATTCTCAGATGTCTTTCTGACATCTGAGAGTTTTTTATTTTACTGATTTATTTCATAGATAAGCATATTTCCATCTCGCTCAAAATTAGCCTTTACTGCATCATAGGTTTCCACAGTTGTAGTTACAGTGGTTAATATATCTCCATGTACAAATTCAACTGGAGTTGCGGATTTATCTTCAGGATTCAATATATTATCATTCTGGTCAATGAGAAGTCCAGTGTATTCGTAAGCATAGTAAAGTCCTGTTGTATTGTTTTTATAAGCAAGTACTACTTTACAATCTGCTTTATCAAGTGTATTTGTTACCACAAATGAACCTGCAAAGGTTACACCACCTGCAATATCACGCTGAGCAATTTCATCTACCCTGCTCTTTAAGATGTTATAACTTTCATTTGATATATTACCATCTTTTAGAGCTGTAAAGACTCTGTTTGGTTCGATTTCTTTTTTCATAGTTTCAATTACAAAACCATATTCATGGAAATCGCCATCATTAAGACCTTCTATAGTTATAGTTATCTTATCTCCTGCAATATAATTGTTACTATCTATTCCACCAAAACAGATTTCGAAATTTTTAGACACCTTCTCATTGTCTTCATTCATATATTCTATTGTTCCTGGCACACCATCATACTCCTGATTTCTCCAGATTATCTTACAAACTCCAAAATCCTTTTCATAACTTGAATCTGATAATTCACATATATACTGAGAACGGTCTGATGAAATGAATATTCTATGCTCAAACGCTGTATTAATTCCCACTGATGAAATTATGGATAGCAAATCTATTTTTTCTATTTCTTTTAAGCCCTTGACGGTACAATTAAAGGTATAAACATTATCGCCTTTAAGTTCTTTTTCAATGCCTTCCATACTATTTATGGCATCATAGTCAACTGATACTTCAACCTCTATTACATCGCCATTTGAAAGTTCGCCATCTTGCAAAATATTCAAGTCGATATCAATATAATCTTCAATACTAACATTTGCATTTTCACAATATGCATAATATTCGTTAATTGAATCGCCACAAAGTTTCTTTTCCAATTCAGTTACATTAACTATGTTGTTCAAGTCCGGAAAAGCACCATATCCGTCATAGCCTTCACAATAAATCGTCTTTTGAACATAGTCATCAATCTCAACATCATTATCCATTGTGGCTACGGTTGCTACACCCGTCGCGGTTACTGCTGTCGCTACTATACCTGCACCTATTTTAGTTGCAAGTTTTTTACCGACTTTTTTAACAATTGTAGCACCGAAACCGGCACTATCACTAACTTCTGTAGCGTGGGTAACCACATCAGCCGCCGTACTTGCTACATCTATACCATCTGCAACAGTTGTAATTGTATCTGTTGATGATAAAATTTTTGAAAGAATATTTGGGGCAGTACCTGTTGCTCCATCTGTAAACATCCAACGAAGAAACGGAATAAGTGCAAGTCCGGAAATACCATAGAGTTTTGTACCCTTTTTCTCCAAAGTCTCGACCCCATCCTTAATTTTCTTTCGTCCGTAATTAAGGCGGCTTTTTACAGTGTTTTGCGATACGCCTAGTGTCTCTGCAATTTCAGCAATAGACATATCTTGCACGTAATACATAAGAACACACAAACTCTGTTCTTCCGGAAGAGAATCGATAATTTCCCTGAGCAGTCGTTTTGTTTCTTCATAATCCAACGCTTTGTCCGGTGCAAAGGTCTCGTTTTCATCTGCAAACTCAAATTCAATCTCTTCGCCGTCTTCGTCTTCTTTTGTGTATTGAGAAAACAAATCAGGTTTTTTCTTTTTTATGTAGTTGTAGCAACGGTTACTGACAATTCTTTTGAACCATCCATAAAACTTTTCAGGTTCTTTTAATGTGTCCAGTTTAGTAAATGCAGCGATGTATGAATCCTGCAAAATATCGCAAGCGTCATCATCGTTAGCAACAATTTGACGAGCAACACCATATGCTGACTTATATGTCAAATTGTAAATTTCTGCAATTGCTTTTTGGTCCCCTTCTTGGGCACGCTTAACAAGGTTTACATCAATATTCATGATTTCACTCCTATTGTAAAATCAACCTTGCTCAATAATTCCGACATAATTATACCTTTTATTCAAATTTCAGTCAACAATAAATTAATCCTCAAATTTGCTATAGCACACAAATTTTAATTTGTCAAGTATTAAATTTTTGTAAATTTTTTAAAAACCACTTGACAAATAAAATATTAGGGTTGACAAAAAGCGTTTTCTTCTGCTATAATTAATCGAACGATTTGAGGAGGACATACTCCTTCAGATTGTAACAAATAAGAAACGGCTAATTTACATCTCGAATGGGTACATTTCGGGTACATTTTAGTAAAAAATGT
>CALBKQ010000077.1 GCA_937895645.1 uncultured Clostridia bacterium | reverse complement strand
TTTCCATTGAGCAGATTGTAATGCAGTTACCCTTTGAGTCACGCATTGTTTCAAATTCGATTTCTTTCCAACCAGAAATACACTTTTCAATAAGAACCTGATTTACACGGGAAAGACGGATACCGTTTGATGCAATTTCGTGAAGTTGTGCTTCATCATAAGCAATACCACCACCTGTACCGCCAAGTGTGTATGCAGGACGAACAATAACAGGATAGCCGATTTTAGCAGAGAAATCGAGAGCATCCTCAACTGTTTCAACAACGAGAGATTCAATACAAGGCTCACTAATAGCTTCCATTGTATCCTTAAAAGCCTGTCTGTCCTCAGCCTTTTTGATTGACTCAGCATTGATACCAATAAGACGGACATTATTTTCTTTAAGAATACCTAACTCATTAAGCTCCATAGCAAGGTTAAGACCTGTCTGACCGCCAAGAGACGGAAGGAGTGAGTCAGGCTTTTCTTTTTCAATAATCTTTGTGATAGTAGGGATTGTAAGAGGCTCAATGTAAACCTTATCTGCAATATCACCATCAGTCATAATAGTAGCAGGGTTTGAGTTTACAAGAACAACCTCAACGCCTTCTTCCTTAAGAGAGCGACAAGCCTGAGTACCGGCATAATCAAATTCGGCAGCCTGACCGATAATAATAGGACCTGAACCGATAACCATTACTTTTTTAATGCTTTTATCTAACATCTTATTTGCCCTCCTTAATCAATTTTTTGAAATCATCAAACAAGAAAGCAGTGTTAGGACCTTTAGCAGTATCAGGAATAAACTGAACTGTCATAACAGGCTTGTCCTGATATTTGAGTCCTTCAATAGTCTTGTCATTAACATTTATGCAAAGCACATCTGCGTTTGCAGGAACTTCAGTTACTGCATAACCGTGATTGTGTGCTGTAATATATGTTTTGTCTTTATCATTAAATCTTACTGGGTAGTTGCAACCTCTATGACCGTGAAGCATTTTTTCTACCTTACCACCATTTGCAAGGGCAACGAGCTGGTGACCTAAGCCGATTGCAAAAATTGGTATATTTTTATCCATAAGTTTCTTGATTTCTTTTATTGTATCAGCAAAAGCTGCGTGGTCTTCAACACCATTTGAAATTACAACACCTTCATAATCACCCGCAAGAATATCATCTGCATTAAGTGTTGCGAATTTAGTAACAGCGTAACCACGATTTGCAAAAGCATTTACAAAACTCTTTCTTGCACCAAGGTCAATAAATGCAACTTTAACACCTTCGTCAGAAATCTTTTCGTTAACACCTTTGTAAGTGTTTTTAAGTTCAAACGCCTTGATTTTTGAAAGTAAGGCATCTTTGTCAGAAATATCGTCAGTGATAATTGCTTTCATAGCACCATTTTCACGAACATTCATAACGATTGCACGATTATCAAGTCCTGTAACACATGGAATATCGTGCTTTACAAGAAGCTCCTCAAGAGTCATTTCACATCTGAAATTAGAAGGAGTGTCACAAAGTTCGTGTACTAAAAGTGCAGCAGGGTAGAGCTTATTGCTTTCCATATCTTCAAGACAAACACCATAGTTACCGATAAGAGGGTATGTCATAACAACGCCCAAACCTGCATTTGATGGGTCAGAAAGCATCTCAACATATCCGGTCATTGATGTGTTAAAAATTACTTCACACACAGTTTCTTTGAATTTCGCGGCAGCTTGTCCCTCAAAAACAGCGCCGTTTTCAAGCATTAAATACGCTTTCAAAATTCACACCAGCCTTTCGATTTATTTCAACTAATTATTATACTATATAATATTGTATTATTCAATAATAAAATATCGAAAAATACAAAAAAATAACGACGGTAAATCCGTCGTTAAAAAACAAATGAAAAATGAGAAATACTACCGCTTGTGTATTGACAACAACCGATAGAAACAGGAATAGTATTACCAATGCTTTTTTGTTTGCAAATCTTTATCGCGAACATTGCTACCACTCCTTAAATTTATTGTATGAATTTTACCATAAATCAAAAAATCCGTCAACAGAAAATCACGAAAAAAATCACTTTTGGCAATTTACATAAAAAGGTAAAAATATAATACTATATTATTTAGTGATTATATCATTTTATTTTTTGCCGCAAAACAATTTGATATTTCCTATTGACAACTATTGACAACTGTGCTAAAATACGTGTACCTCGAAAAAGAGGGCTTTATTTTTGTGCCCATTTTTATAGAGGAAGGCTATACACAGTTACTTGCTGATTTTTCAAGTAACATATTAACGGAGGTGCCGAAAAATGAGAGTAAAAATCACATTAGCTTGCACAGAGTGCAAACAGCGCAACTACAACACAAAGAAAAACAAGAAGAACACTCCCGACAGACTTGAGATGAACAAGTACTGCAGATTCTGCAAGAAACACACTCTTCATAGGGAAACAAAGTAATCCGGAGGTATGTGAAATGTCTGAAAAGAAAGAAAACACCACTGCCGAAGTAGCTAAGAAGGATAAGAAAACTGACGCTCCTGCAAAGAAAAAAGGCAACGTTCTTAAAAACGCAGGTGCAAAAGTTAAAAAGTTCTTCAAAGACTTCAAAGGCGAGTGGAAAAAAGTCACATGGCCATCTGGTCACACTGTTCTTAAAAATTCACTCGTTGTTATTGCAATTACAGCAATCGTAGGTATCGCTCTTTTGATTGTTGACACAGGTCTTTCATCAATTATCGACTTGCTTGTTGGTCTTGCAAAAGATGATGCTACAACAACAGAAATGATTAACTTGTTTTTATTCAAATAATCGAGAGGAGATTAAGTTATGGCAGAAATCTCCAAATGGTATGTTGTGCATACCTATTCAGGTTATGAAAACAAAGTAGCAACTAACATTGAAAAGGTTGTTGAAAACCGTAAAATGCATGACCTTATTTTAGAGGTTAAAGTTCCTACAGAAATCGTTACTGAAATTAAGGATGACCAGAAAAAGGAAGTTGAAAGAAAAATCTTCCCTGGCTACGTTATGGTAAAGGTTGCAGTTTTTGAAGATGAAGAAACAGGTGACCTTGAAATGACAGACGACACTTGGTATGTAATCCGTAATACACGCGGTGTAACAGGTTTCGTTGGCCCTGAAAGTAAACCAGTTCCTCTTACAGAGGCTGAAGTTTATGCTATGGGTGTTGAAAAGAAAGTCGTTGAAATCGACTACGAGGTTGGCGATATGGTTTCAATTATCGATGGTGCGTTTGAAGGCGTTATCGGTATGGTTCGTGAGCTTGATGTTGATAATAATTCAGTATGTGTTGTTATTTCAATGCTTGGTCGTGAAACTCCTGTTGACCTTGAACTCGACCAGGTTTCAAAGGTTGAGGACTAATAATTTATTAATTTGGTAATTAGCGTAAAATACGCTT
>CALBKQ010000076.1 GCA_937895645.1 uncultured Clostridia bacterium | reverse complement strand
TCATTGTTGTAAAAATGAATGTATTCATCTATGATGAGGCGAGCCTCGTCATAGGTCTGTAGTTTTATTCGATAGATGCATTCTGTTTTGAGAATAGAAAAGGAAAAGTCCCGTTTCATTTTTTACTATATGTGAGTCAATGGAAAATGGGTGCAAAATCTGTTTAGTGTCAGTAAAAGGTCCAAGTGGGTTATTGGCAACTGAAACGTGCATAGCCCCTCTATGACCACCTTTGTCAGGCATATCATTGTAAATCTCAATAGAGTTATACATATAGAACTTACCGTCAAGTTCAATAACACTTGGTGCCCAAAACGAGTCGTGATTTGGCACTGTCATTACAACACCATAATACTCCCAACCATCAAAAAGATTATCTGAATGATAAGCATAAATTGCATCATGTCCTGTAACATAGATGTAATATCTCCCATTACTCTTCAAAATATACGGGTCAGCCTGACCAACATAATGAGATTTATCAACCTTTAATAAATGCATTTTTAGTCCCTCTCTAAAACAAAGTATATGAAAATTATATAATGACACAACAAATAATTCAATAGAAAAGCCATATATTTCTTTAACAAGATTTGGAGTGTTAACAACTTGTAGTAACAATGCTAAAATGTATATGCATATATGCAGAAAGACGAGGTGACTATGAAAAAGATATTTTCAATTCTATTAACACTTATTATTACTTTATCAGTTGTTATAATGCCCATAAAATCTTATGGTGCAACTCTTACATCACAAGCAGGTATTGTATCAGTTCTAAGTGGAAAACTCAATGTGCGTAAATCTGCGTCAACAGGTAGCACGGTTCTTACTTCTCTGCCTAAGGGGTCATATATAACACTGATTTCAAAATCAGGTAATTGGTATTATGTTGAGTATGCAGATGGCAAATACGGGTACTGTCATAAAGATTATATTAAACTTGACTCAGGTAAAACGGCAACTGTTAAAACTAACTCAACTTCACTTAATGTACGAAGCGGTGCGGGTATAAATTATGTTGTAAAAGGCTTAATACCAAAAGGGGAGATAGTAATTATTCTTTCAACTTCAAATGGTTGGAGTAAAATCCTCTATAACGGCACTAAAACAGGATATGTAAGTAGTCAGTATTTGTCAACAACTTCATCATCTTCAGGATACTCCAAAATAACTTTGAAAGTGCCAAGTTACAAGCAGACTGACTCACGTTGGGCTAATGTGAAAATCGGTACCTCAGGCAAAACTATTGCACAAATCGGTTGTGCAACAACTGCAGTTGCTATGATGGAATCTTATCGCACAGGCACAACAATTTACCCTGATGCTATGTCAAAAAAACTTAGTTATAATTCATCAGGTAGTGTGTATTGGCCAAGTAACTATACTGCTGTAACGAGTAGTAACGGTTATTTAAGAAATATTTATGAGAAACTTAAAGTAGGTAAACCTGTACTTTTTGGCGCAAAGAAATCTTCAGGCACTCAACACTGGGTTGTTATTACAGGCTATAACGGAAACAGCACACTAACCACGTCAGGTTTTATAATCAACGACCCTGGCTCAAGCCGAAGAACAAATCTTCAACAATTGCTCAATGAATACCCAATTTTCTATAAATATTTTTATTATTAAGAATAATTAAGCCTTGAGGTTTGAACTGCCCCAAGTTGTGCAGACAGTACAAAAAAGCCTACTTGGTGTAGAAA
>CALBKQ010000075.1 GCA_937895645.1 uncultured Clostridia bacterium | reverse complement strand
GACTGGTTGCTTGATTTGAATTATGTGGAATTTTTAAGAGAAGTAGGTCCTCATTTCTCCGTAAACAGAATGCTTACCGCAGAATGCTACAAGCAGAGAATGGAAAAAGGTCTTTCATTCCTTGAGTTTAACTATATGATTATGCAGAGTTACGACTTCTATGAACTCTTCCAAAAATATGGTTGTAATATGCAGTTTGGTGGCGACGACCAATGGAGCAATATGCTTGGCGGTACTGAACTTATCCGCAGAAAACTCGGTAAAGATGCACACGCTATGACAATTACACTTCTTCTTAACTCAGAAGGTAAAAAGATGGGAAAAACACAGTCAGGTGCTGTTTGGCTTGACCCTAATAAAACATCTCCGTTTGATTTCTATCAGTATTGGAGAAACGTTGACGATGCAGATGTTCTTAAATGTATCAGAATGCTTACATTCTTACCTATGGAAGAAATAGAAAAGATGGATTCATGGGAAGGTAGTCAGTTAAATACTGCAAAAGAAATTCTTGCATTTGAACTTACAAAACTTGTTCACGGTGAAGAAGAGGCTAATAAGGCTCAGGAAGGTGCTAGAGCACTTTTCTCAGGTAAGGGTAATACAGATAATATGCCAACAGTAGAACTCACCGCAGACGATTTTAACGACGATAGCGTACTTGTTTCTGATATTATGATTAAAGCAGGTATTGCTAAGTCAAAAGGCGAGTGCAGACGCCTTATTGAACAAGGTGGCGTATCAGTTGATGATGAAAAGGTTACAGAGCCATTCAAAGCACTTACAAAAGCTGATTTCCAGAAAGGATATGTAATCATTAAGAAAGGTAAAAAAGTCTTCTATAAGGCAATTTTAGCTTAATAACAATATAAAAACAAAGGCTTACTGAAACCAGTCAGTAAGCCTTTTTTACGAATTCCTTATGAGTTTTCTAATGCCATTTTAATTTCAACATAAAGTCCTTCATCTATGTCTTCAACTCTGTATGTTGCAGTGTCATCATTTGAACTTGTTAAAACAGCTGTTGCTGTTTCACCATTGACTAAAACTGAAATTTCCTTTTTTATTGTTTCGACTGCATTTGAAACTGTTTCTTTAATTTCACCATCAGTAGAAGCGTATCCTACAATACCAAACGAACATAGAACGGCAATTAATGCCATTACAATAGCAAGTGTTCTTATGCTTTTGTTATGTTTTTTATTTGTCATTTCAAAAATCCTTTCAATAGTTTCATCTGATGGATGGACTTTAGAAAACACTTCTTTATATTTAGTTTTATTCATTTATCCATTCATCTCCTAATATAAGCTTTATTTTATTTCTTGCACGGTTAAGACGAGTTTTCACAGCAGACTCACTTATTTTAAGCATTTTTGCAATATCTTTTATTTTTAAGTCCTCATAGTAAAACAGATGAATAACTGTGCGTTCGTTTTTTGGTAGTGACATAATTGCATTAAAAAGGTCATATTGATTTTCATTATCAAAAGCTGTTTTATCTAACAACTCAGTTTTTAATTCGTTATGCACGCGAAATAGACTTTTGATATTGTTTTTACTTTCGTTTATGCATACAACTGTTAGCCATTTATCAATATGTGGATTGTCTATAAATGGTTTATTATATTTCCATAATTTAAGGAATGTATTTTGCAATATATCTTCTGCGTCATACTTATTATGAGTAAATGAAAGTGCAATCAAATACAATCTTTGATTGTTTCTAATAATTGCGTTATCAAAATCTTCTTTTGTCACTGCTTCACCACCATCATTGAAAGGTCCTTTCACTTATATAACAATTGAAAGTTCAAAAAGGTTACAAAAAAATTAAGGCTTACCAAATAGCAAGCCTTTTAGAGTTATAATTATGAGTTAAGTGCTGAATAAACTGAATCGCCGTCGTGGCTATATACAAGAACTGAAATATCAACTTCAGATGTTGTAATCATTCTTACTTCTACGCCTGTTGATGCGATTGCAGTGAATACTTTTGATGCAACACCAGGACAATTTTTCATTCCTTCACCAAAAACGGAAATCTTTGTGTTACCACTACTGATAGCAAGTTTAAGTTCAGGGTGAAGTTCACGAAGCTTTGAAGCAGTTTCAAAAACTTTACCTAAATCTTCATCATTAACTGTGAATGAAAGATTTGATGTTTTACCTTGTGGTGGATTCTGTGAAATCATATCAACATCAATTCCTGCACTTGAAAGCATCTCAAAAATCTGTGCAACAACTTTGAAATCGGCAGGGGAGTCGTTAATAGAAATAAGTGTAACATTTTCAATTACTGTGATATTGTCAATAGTATTCATTTTAATCCTCCTTATTCGTTTACAAGGTCTTTCATTGAGTAAAATCCTGGTTCTTTGCCTACAAGGAATAATCCTGCATTAACTGAACCATTTGCAAATAACTGTTTTGAATATGCTGAATGTGAAATTTTTATAACTTCATCAGGACCCGCAAAGATTATTTCGTGTTCACCAACAATGGTACCGCCACGAACTGCATGAATACCAATTTCATTTTTGGTTCTTTTCATTCTTTTTGAATGACGGTCAAATTCATAAATTGGTTTCTCATCGAGTGCTTCTGAAATGGAATCAGCAAGCATTAAAGCTGTACCGCTTGGAGCATCAATTTTTTGATTATGATGTGCTTCAACAATTTCAATATCAAAACTACCACCTAATACTTTAGCAGCCTTTTTAGCAAGTTCGGACACAAGACTTACACCAATTGACATATTTGCAGAGAAGAAGAGGGGAACATCAGTAGATGCTGTTTTAATTTCTTCAATCTGTTGTTCATTAAGTCCTGTTGTAGCAATTACAGCAGGGATTCTCTTTTCTTTAGCATAGCTTAATAAATCTTCAAGCACAGAAGGGTGTGAAAAGTCAATAATCACATCTGCATCTACATTAATATCATAAAATGATTTGAAAACGGGAAATTTGCATTCAGCTGTAATTAAATCAACACCTGCAACTATTTCACAATCGTTTCTGTTTTCGACACAAGCAGTAATTGCTTTGCCCATTTTACCAAGCGCACCGCTTAAAATAATCCTTGTCATTTTTTCACGTCCAATAAATTAAGTCAGATTAAGTTATACTTTTTAAGTATTGATTCAAGCTTTGCTGTTTTTGCATCTTCCATTTCGCAAAGTGGCATACGAAGTGGACCAACATCAAAGCCCATCATTCTCATAGCAACTTTAACAGGAATTGGATTAACATCCATAAACATTGCATTGATAAGGTCAAGATATTTAAGCTGAAGTTCAGCACTTTCTTTAACTTTGCCTTCAAGATAAAGAGTAGGAATATCGTGTGCAAGTTTAGGACAAATATTTGAAAGCACTGAAATTACACCTTTACCACCAAGAGACATTAAAGGTACAATCTGGTCGTCATTACCAGAATAAACATCAAGTTTGTCACCACAAAGTGCTATAGTTTCTGCAATTTGTGAAATGTTTCCACTTGCTTCTTTTGTTGCAATAATGTTTTTGTGTTCACAAAGTTCTGCATATGTAGATGGAAGAACATTTACGCCTGTTCTGCTTGGAACATTATATATGATAATTGGTTTTGATGTATTATCAGCAATAGCGTTATAATGCTTTACAAGACCACGCTGTGAGCATTTGTTGTAATATGGTGTAACAACAAGCATTGCGTCTGCACCTGCTTTTTCAGCGTCGTTTGAAAGTTCAATAGCATAAGCAGTTTCATTACTACCAGTACCAGCAATGACAGGGATTCTATGGTTTACAACATCGCAAGTAAATTTGATAACATCTGAATGTTCTTTTGGCGTAAGTGTTGCACTTTCACCAGTTGTCCCACAGATAACAATAGAATCTGTACCATTTGCAATATGAAATTCAAGAAGATTTTCAAGTGACTTGTAGTTAACGCTTAAATCATCATTGAATGGTGTTACAATAGCAACACCGCAACCTGTAAAAATAGGATTGTTACTCATAATAGTTTTCTCCTTAATTGGAAATTAGTCCATATAACCTTCTGCACAAAGAAGTTCTGCCATAAGAACAGCACCACCTGCAGCACCGCGAAGTGTATTGTGTGAAAGGCAAACAAACTTATAGTCATACTGCGTATCTTCACGAAGACGACCAACTGAAATTGCCATACCGCCTTCAAGGTCACGCTGAAGTTTTGTCTGTGGCATATTATCTTCTTCAAAATAGTGAAGGAACTGCTTTGGTGCGTGTGGAAGTTCTAATTCCTGAGCACGACCTGCAAAATCCTTCCATATATTTAATATTTCTTCTTTAGATGGTTTATTCTCAAATCTTACAAATACAGCACCCATATGACCGTTTGAAACGGGAACACGAATACACTGTGCTGTAAAGTTTGGTGATGTAGCAGGAACAATTTCATTACCTTCAACCTTACCCCAGATTTTAAGAGGTTCTTTTTCACTCTTTTCTTCTTCGCCACCAATAAATGGAATTACATTATCAATCATTTCAGGCCAAGTCTGGAATGTTTTACCTGCACCTGAAATTGCT
>CALBKQ010000074.1 GCA_937895645.1 uncultured Clostridia bacterium | reverse complement strand
CATTACGAAAAGCCTTCTGTAAAAAGAAAGAAGAAGTCTGAAGCTGCTCGTAAGCGTAAGTTCAAATAAGCTTGGGCTTTGCAAAGCTATGTTTCAAAACGCAAGTGGGCGTCCATTGACGGATTGCCCACTATTTTTTTACTTATATAACACAAGGAGTTTTACTATGGTTTCAGCTATGCCGAAATACAGATATAAAAGTGTTCTTGATATTACGGTTGAGGATTTACATAAAATGGGAGCAAAAGCAGTTGCCCTTGATATTGACAACACAATCTGCAATGATGGTAAACAGAATTGCATTTCCGGTCTTGAAAACTGGCTTGAAGAAGTGCAAAAATCAGGCATTAAAGTTATGATTCTTTCAAACGCTATGCCAAGACGTCCTAAAAATGTTGCAGGAAGATTAGGTGTTCCATATATTTGTATGGCAAGAAAGCCAAAACCACATAAGCTTATCAAGGCAGCGCAGATGATGAATGTTAAAATTCACGAATTAGCAATGGTAGGTGACCAGCTTTTTGCAGATGTAATGGCAGCAAACGACTGCGGTGCCATTGCAATCCGCGTTGAGCCACTTGAAGGCGAAACTCGATTTAAGAAATTTTACGAAAGACGAAGAGCAAAAGAAGCTCCTGTTATAGAAGAATTTGAAAAATTACACGGATTTGGTTACTATGATTAAAGATTTACAAAATTATTTAAGCGAACAAACACAGGGTACTTGTGCCTTGATTATTTCACCTGAAAATAGAAAATACTTTACAGGATTTGAGTCTTCTGACGGATTTTTGCTTATATCCCCTGACCGCGCGGTTTTTATTACTGATGGCAGATACATTGAAGCAGCCCAAAAACAGATTTCAAATTGTGAAGTTATGCTTTTAGGCAAAACATACCCTCAGATTGCAGAGTTCCTTAAAGAAATGAACTGTAACAGATTACTTGTTGAGTCAACAAGAATGACCGTTTCTACATACAATTCACTTAAAGGTGTACTTAAGAAAATCCCTGTATCAACTGACACTACGCTTGACACTATTATCAATACACTTCGTTCAGTTAAAACTGACATAGAAGTTAAAAACATTGTCAAGGCTCAAAGAATTGCCGAAGACGCTTTTAACTATATACTTAATTTTATAAAAGTCGGCGTTACAGAGAAAGAAATTGCACTTGAACTTGATTTTTATATGCTCCGTCATGGTGGTGAGGGACTTTCTTTTGAAACAATCGCAGTAAGCGGTAAAAACTCGTCTATGCCACACGGTGTACCAAGTAATAAAAAAATTGAAAACGGCGATTTTATTACTATGGACTTTGGCACAATTATAAATGGATATCATAGCGATATGACAAGAACAGTTGCAGTGGGATTTGCAACCGACGAAATGAAAAATGTTTATGACACCGTGCTCAAAGCACAACAAAACTGCCTTGAAAATATCAAAGCAGGTGTTTCTTGTAAAGATGGTGACGAGTTTGCCCGTAGTATTATCAGAAACGCTGACTATGGACAATATTTCACTCATTCAACCGGCCACGGTGTAGGTGTTGAAATTCACGAATTTCCTAATCTTTCGCCTGCCTCTGACAGCATTTTGCAAACCGGTAACATTGTTACCGTTGAGCCCGGTATTTATATTCCAGAAAAATTTGGCGTAAGAATTGAAGATATGGCACTTATAACAGAAAACGGGTGCAAAAATCTTACAAACGCAGATAAACGTTTGATTATTTTATAATCAGTGCAGTGATAACTGCTCCTGCCCCTGCTGACGCTAATAATTCAACAATAAAAAATGCTTTACTTTTGATTTTCTGTTTACGGGTTTTAGGTATTCCTGTTGAACTATGAATGCTGTTGAGTGCTTTGCTTTTCAGTTTTGTTTCACTTTCTCGTGAAAATTCGGGACGAACAAAAAATAGGGCTTTTTCAAAATATTCGCACCCTGTTTCATGAATTTCAAGTACTTGTCGGTTTACTCCCTTGACCATATAAAAATCCTCACACTTTGTTTTAGTTATATTCACAAATATTGTTGGATTTTTAGTCATTTTTATACTATTTTTTGTGAAGTTTTTTACATAAAAATTTGTCAATATGGGATTTTAACCAAAAATTATTATAAGAAAGTTTATACAAATAGTATAAAGACCTTTTCAACAAAATTGTTGAAAACTCTGTTGAAAATGTTTATAACTCCCCCGAAAATCAATAGTTTTAAGCAGATTTTTCCATTTTTCGACAATTTTGAAAAAAGATTGTTATTTTCTTGACAAATACAATTTGTTGTAAACCCTTTACATTTTATACAGAATGGAACATGCCGCTGTTATAAATTATCTAAAATTTTTGTGCATTTTAACATTAGAGATTTTAGATAGAAATTTTATAAATTTTTGTCTATTTTGCAAAGGATTTTTATTATGAAAAATTGCTTTACAATTCCATTACCCCAAACTTTCAATCTTAGTCTTTGTCTTGATTGTGGCCAGGCATTCCGATGGCAGAATGACGGCTCAAAATGGCATGGTGTTGCTTTTGGAAAATACATTATAATTGAACAAACTGAAACCGAACTTATTTTTTATAACTGCTCAGAAGAAGATTTTCATAACATCTGGAAAGATTATTTTGACCTTGATTACGATTACACCAAAATAGTTTCAGAATACGATGACAATTACTTAAAACAAGCAGTTAAAGAGTATAACGGTATAAGAATTTTGAGGCAAGAACCTTGGGAAGCACTTTGTTCATTTATTATTTCGCAAAACAACAATATTCCAAGAATAAAAGGCATTATTGAGCGTCTTTGCGAAGAATTTGGCGAGGGTGAAAGTGGTAAAAAATCTTTTCCAAGTGCTCTGACGCTCTCAAAACTCACTGTCGAAGATTTAGCCCCTTTGCGCGCGGGCTTTCGTGCTAAATACATTATTGACGCAGCCCAAAAGGTTGCAAATGGTGAAATAGATTTTGAGAAAATCAATGCTGAGACTATTGAATATGGCAGAGAAGAACTGCAGAAAATCAAAGGCGTTGGTGCAAAAGTTGCAGAGTGTACTCTGCTTTACGGATTTCACAAAATTGACGCTTTCCCTGTTGATGTATGGGTAAAACGTATTATGGCAGAAATGTACCCTGACGGATTACCCAAATGTACCAAAGGTACCGAAGGTATTGCCCAGCAGTATTTATTCCACTGGAGAAGAATGCAGAAAAACTAGATATATCTCTTAACCCCTTGACTTTTCAGTCTCTGTTTGGTATTATTAGGTAAATCAAATAGGTTATATCTCGTCACATTGGCGAGTGAAAAAGGAAACCCCATCGCAGTTTGCGATGGGGTTTTTGGGTTTTATTAAGTTATTTTAAGGCATCATAAGTGCCCATCATCATGCATTCCTGTTTGGTTTGTTCCAGACGTTCCAATGCATTTTCTCTTGCCTTTTTTGCTCTTTTTATTTTCTTAACAGTAGAAGCTGTAAAAAGATATATCAATGCCGGCAAAATCATAAGTGCCGCCGCACTAACTCCGCCACTTAATCTTAAAAGCGGTTCTATACCAATATTATGACAAACTGTGTTTATAGCAACAGTCAAAATAAAAAGCAGTATTTCAATTATTACATAAATAGGTATATACTTTTTAGCTTCTTTAATTTCTGCTTTTGTGTTCTCTTCAATTTTTATAACGCTTTTGTTATACATTGAACGAGTCATAACAATATGGTCCGTATTAGGTTTCAGTTCTCCATGATGAATAGCATCAAAATATTCACGACCTAAAGGCTTTTCTTCTTCACTAACAACATTCTCATCAAACATTCTGTTTGCAAGATATGAAATATCAGTTTTTTCTTCTTTTTCGACGCTTGGGTTGTTCAATTCTTCATCCATTATTGCTCACCTACCTGCATCATAAAGTCCTAAAAGCATTTGCTCAAACTTGTTTTCTTCAAGAAGTTTAAGTGCTCTTTCCCTTTTCTTTTTATATTGCCGCACATTTTTGATTGTACTATATACAAAAGCACCAAAAAGCCCTGAACTGATAGTAAAAACCATCCAGCCAAAACCAAAGAAAAACCCACCAGCACCCCAGGCACCACGCAACAAGTTACCATCAACACTTTCGAAATATTTCTTTGTGTTGGCCTCTATAAAAACCTGAAAATAAGATAACGCAATAACTATAGAAGATATCGAAACAGCCAAAAGCACTAAATAAATAATTGCAATTATAATCATTTTTTTGCGTTCATAGTTTATGCTCTCGGCAAAATTTTCCTCAACTTTTTCACGCATTTCATAATACTTTGTTCGTGTAAGACGGACTTCCTTGTTAAGAAAATCCATATTTTCACCATAAATACGATTAAGATAATCGCGATTCATAGTTTCACCCTCGGTAAAACTATCGGTATTCTGGTCAAACATAAAATTAGGAATATGAGATATATCAGATTTTTCTTCGGTTGATTCAAGAACATCAACTCTTAATTTTTCATCCATAATTTATTACTGCCTTTCAAAATATTCATCATCAGCAATATAGTATGTACGAATAAATCCGTCATCTGACACAAACACTATCTCGCCCGTTTGTGAAAGATAATAAACCTTATCGTTGTCACCTTCATCGGTTTCGTTTTTCACTTTTGCTTTTGGGTTTTGTATTACCGCATTTGCTTTAATTAAATATTCTTCTGCTGTATTACACCTTGTTGCTTCTTTATGCTCATCAAAATGTTTAAGAAGTTTCTCCGGTGTGCGGAAGGTTAAAATTTTTGCCATTAATGTTCAACCCAATCTCTTGAGCGTTCAACTGCACGAAGCCAACCACGATATCTCTTTTCGCGTTTTTCCATATCCATTTTTGGCTCGAAAACTTTGTCAACTTCACGGATTTTTTCGATTTCAGCAGTATCTTTCCAGAACCCTACCGCTAAACCTGCAAGATATGCGGCACCGATTGCAGTTGTTTCAACCATTTTTGGTCTGTTCACATTTGTTCTAATCATATCTGACTGGATTTGCATCATAATATCACTTACAGATGCACCTCCGTCAACACGAAGCTCTGAAAGATTAATGTCGGAATCCTGTTTCATAGCCTCAAGCAAGTCTGTCATCTGATAAGCAATAGCCTCAAGAACACTACGGCAAATATGGGCTGCATTAGCACCACGGGTAAGGCCTACAATAGTACCACGGGCATACATATCCCAGTAAGGCGCACCAAGGCCTGTAAACGCAGGCACAAAATACACACCATTTGAATTTGGAACGCTTTCAGCAAGTTCGTCACAACGACGAGCAGACGGAATAAGTTGTAAATCGTCACGAAGCCATTTAATAACTGAACCTGCATTGAAAGCAGAACCTTCAATAGCATATGTGACTTTATCACCAATACCCCATGCAACACCTGTAACAAGATTGTTTTTAGATTCAACACGCTTGTCGCCTGTATTCATAAGCAAGAAACAACCCGTACCGTAAGTGTTTTTTGCCTGACCTTTCTCGAAACAACCCTGACCAAAAAGCGCTGCAGGCTGGTCGCCGATTGCACCTGAAATAGGCACACCTGCCAATTCTTCAATACCCATAACGCTCTTACCAACTGTACCATAAACCTTGCTTGATGGCTCAACCTTTGGAAGCATAGCCATAGGAATACCGAGTTTTGCACAAAGGTATTCATCCCAGCAAAGCTTATCTACATCAAAAATCATTGTTCTTGATGCGTTTGAATAGTCAGTAATATGTACAGCTCCGCCTGTTAAATTCCAGATAAGCCATGTTTCAACTGTGCCAAAAAGAAGTTGACCTTGTTCGGCAAGTTCACGAGCACCCTCAACATTATCAAGAATCCACTTAATTTTTGTTGCAGAGAAATAAGCGTCAACAACAAGACCTGTGTGCTCTTTAATATATTGTGTAAGTTCTTTGTCTTCTTTTATTTTTTCACACATATCAGCAGTTCTTCTGCACTGCCATACAATAGCATTATAAATTGGTTTGCCTGTTGATTTGTCCCATACAACTGTTGTTTCACGTTGATTAGTAATGCCGATTGACGCAATATCATTTGCAGTTGCTTTACTCGCCGCCATTACTTCCATAACAGATTGAAGTTGTGAGAAGAGAATTTCCATAGGATTATGCTCAACCCAACCTGTATGCGGATAAATCTGATTGAATTCGTGCTGCGCTTTGTAACAGATATTGCCTTTTTTGTCAAAAAGAATAGCACGTGAACTTGTTGTTCCCTGGTCTAATGCCAATACGTATTTTTTCATAGTATAACACCTCATATTTATAATAGATATTTTTTAACTAATCCCCAAATCTTAGTTAAAAATTAACTTTTGCTATTTTGCGTACTTTTCCGCCTCTTTTTTAGCTTTTGCATCGTCAATCAAATTGTGTAATCCTTGCCAATGCAATACCCTACGTTTGAACCAGATTGATGACACGTGTTTGTATACAAATGACGGACACGCTTTTTTGATTGGTGCATAACCAACTTTATAAACGTCTAGTAATTTGAAGTAATCATTTGCTTTGTGTAAAAAGGTTGTAAACGACGGGTAACCTTTTTCTGCCCACGCATTTTCAGCCATAGCGCCCAATCGTGGGAAAGTAAGAAACTCCAGTTTTTTCATATCGGGCACATATTCTGTCCACATCTGTGCCTCAATACCCCATGTTTCTTCATCGTTATCAGTTAATGCTCCGTCGTCTTCACAGACCATTTTAAGAGTGTTCCAACCATACGGAAAATCGAAATAATATGGGTAACAATTTGTATTAATAAGTTTTCTTCCTCGTTTTAGTTCGTTTTTAACTAACTCCTTGTCGTCCCCCATTCCACAGACAGTCCAAGTAATATCTGCGTCTAATCTGTCAGCGTTTTCAATCTTATCGTAATTCCACATAACTGAGGAGTAACCTTTTGACTTAAGATAATCATTCACTTTACTCATAAAGAACATCTGCAAATCGTCTTCATTTTTAAGTCCGTTTTCTTTAATCACTTTCTGACAATCAGGACACAACTCCCAACGCATTTTAACTGCCTCATCACCACCGATATGAATAATCTTATCAGGAAACAATGAAATTAACTCGTCAAGCACATCATAAACAAACTGATATGATGTTTCTTTACCTGCGCAAAGAATGTCGTGCTTAACGCCCCAATGGGTTGCAACTTCAAGATTTCTGCCGAAACAAGAAAGTTCTGGGTAACAAGAAATTGCAGCAACCATATGACCAGGTATGTCAAACTCAGGAATAACTTTAATTTTTCTCTCATGACAATATGCGACAATTTCTTTTATTTCGTCTTGTGTATAATATCCGCCATGAGCCTTATGATTAAAATTCGTGTGACTTCGCATTGAACCTTTTTCTGTCAAAAGCGGGTATTTCTTTATCTCAACACGCCACCCCTGGTCTTCTGTCAAGTGCCAATGCAGTACGTTAAGTTTATGCAAAGCCATTAAATCAACAATTCGTTTAACATCTTCAACAGGGTAAAAATAGCGACCGCAGTCAAGCATATAGCCGCGATATGAAAAACGGGGGTAATCTATAATTTCTGTATAAGGGATTTTTCCGTTTGTCTGCAAAAGCATCTGTTTAAGTGTCTGTAAACCGTAAAAAAGTCCTGTTTCTGTTTTTGCGTTAATGTAAACACGACGGTTTTCGCATTTAAGCGTATAGCCCTCATCATTTTCAACAGAATCGTCAAGTTTTAAGATAATTGACCTTTCTTCCCCTGTATCTTCGTGCATAATGATTTTTTTGTTAAACACTTTTCGTGCAAATGAAATTAAATCTTCTGCAAAAGGAAACGGTGAAATTATAGTGCCTGAATGAAGTGTAAAACCTTTTCTGTCGGTATTAAAAAGTACACTGACAGGCTGAGGAATTATATTAAACATCACGTTTGTCCTCCGAAATAAAATGAATACAGTACGTTAAGGTACACTACACTGAGTTTATTTTATCATATATTTCCTTTGATAACAATACAAAATTATAAAAAGAGCCATACTTATAGTACAGCTCTCAAAATATTTGTGTTTACTGTTTTTCGTATGTAACACTTGGATTATCTTTCTCTTTCCAATTGATTGTTACAATATACTCTTCCCCGTTAGGCGCACCGCAAAGTTTGTAGGTTAGTGTGTTGGGGCTTCCCTTTACAAATTTGCAACTTACATCTGTAAACAATCCAAACTCGTATAAATACTCTTCACAAACAGCCGTGGTTGCATCATGAATTTTACACATAAACTCAACTTTTTCTTGGTCCTCATCGTTTATGGATGTTCGAGGTCTTACCGAAATCACATACGCATTTTGACTTAATTGATAAGGGTTTTCTTCGGTTCCATCACCGCCGACGATATATTCCTCCGGAATTTTATCAGAAGGTGGTATAAACCCCATTTTTTCCTGGACAAAATCTATATGAAAAAATTCAAACGCTAACGTTATCCCAACCGCAACTACAAGTGCAACAGCAACGACAGAAATAATAATCGTTTTTTTCTTTTTCATAATATATCTCCTTTTCCGATATTATAGTTAAGTTCCCCATGTTAGAGCTTCAAAATCGAAATTTTTAACTCCTGAACTGCTTTTTGTAATTGTAAATCTTATATAAGGATAAACGCTTGGATAAACTGGAAAGTTTTTTCCTTCTCCGGTAAAATCGAAAGTGTAGGTTTCCTCATACCAGTCATCGTTATATCTGTCATAGAACTCCATCTTTACAGTAACTTTTTTCCCGGATAATAAGGTTTTTTCCATATTATTGGTAACAATATTCAAATTGCCAAAAACACTATTCATTTTTATAGGCGGTGTTACAACCTTACTCATTAAATCAAAATTCACGAATGTTTCATAAGTAATTGATTTTGTCGGAGATACTGTTCCACTCATATCGAAATAACTTGTCGGTGCCGAGAATGTTACAGAGTCACTCTTATTTGATGCATTGCCTATTGCGCAATTAAGCTCATTTATTGTTTGCACATCCGTAATTCTACAACTTTCCAATGGTAAAAGCATGTAACAAATTTCTCCGTTTACATACGAGTACGGATTGCCCTCTTCATCCAAATAATAAAATACTTCCGTGCCATCTCCTAATGTGAGTGAATATAACTGATCATCTTGATTGCTGACCAAAGCAGTTCCATTTAATATGAATGATGAAATCAATATAAAAGTTAAAAGAAGTGCTAATGTTTTTTTCATTTTTTAGTCCTCCCGATTTTTATTATCATTTTTGATTTTTATTAATTTTAATTCACTTTTTTCTCTACTTGGTATCTCATTACGGCAAACCATATAACAGCATCTCCCGTGTTTTATTTTATCACAATTCACATATTTGTCAATACACAGGCAATTTGTCTCGTCTTTTTGTGAATAACTTACAAAAAGTTTTCGTTTTTGAGCATAGCACACTTTATGTGTAAAAACAAAAATAGTATTGATTTTCCTCTTGAAATTCTTACATATATATAGTATAATTGTTTGACTAGATAAAGATGCCTTAATTCAGTCGTGTGCCGTGTGGGTCCTGTGCGGCGGGGCGCTGTGAACCATGTCAGGCGGGGAACCGAGCAGCATTAAGCGGTTTGCACCGGGCGCCACAGTCTGCCTGCACGACACATGACTGAGTTAAGGCACATTTTTTAGCAAGGAGGAAAAACTATGTATCGTGCTTTTTATCGTAAATACAGACCGTCCACATTTACTGATGTTGTAGGACAGAAGCACATTACAACTACACTTGAAAATGCTGTTAAATCCGGCAAAACAAGTCACGCTTACCTTTTTACAGGGTCTCGTGGCACCGGTAAAACCTCCTGTGCAAAAATCCTTGCAAAAGCAGTTAACTGTTTGAATTCTCACAACGGAAACCCTTGTAACGAATGTGAAATCTGTAAGGGTATCGACAATGGCTCAATTCTTGATATTATTGAAATCGACGCTGCATCAAACAACGGTGTTGATAATATCCGTGATTTGCGTGAGGAGGCAAACTTTACTCCTGCAAATGCCAAATACAGAGTTTATATTATTGACGAAGTTCATATGCTTTCAATCGGAGCATTCAACGCACTTCTTAAAACTCTTGAAGAGCCTCCTGCTCACGTGATTTTCATTCTTGCAACTACTGAAGTTCACAAATTGCCATCAACTATTCTTTCTCGTTGTCAGCGATTTGACTTCAAACGTATTCCGCCTGAAGATATGGCGGTAAGGCTTAAGGAAGTTGCAGAAAAAGAAAATCTTCAACTTTCCGACGATGGTGCTATGCTTATCGCCCGTATTGCAGACGGTGCTATGCGTGACGCCCTCTCACTTCTTGACCGCTGCTCGTCTTATGAGGGCATAATTGACTCTGCAGCAGTTGCAAGTAGTGCAGGTCTCGCAGGTCGTGAATATATATTTGAACTTTGCAATTGTATTCTTGAAAAGGATTCTGCAAAAGCATTGCAGGTTATCGACAAACTCTATAATGATTCTTGCGATATGGAACGTCTTGTTACCGAACTTACAAGCCATTTCAGAAACCTTATGGTGTCAAAAGCAGTTAAGAATTTCCAGGATATGATTATCTGTTCACAAGGTGAAATTGAGATTATCCGTGAACAGAGTGCAAAAACAACTCTTGCAACTATTATGTCTTGTATTGACATACTTACTGCGTCCGCATCAACTATGAAACAAGGTGCAAACCGCAGAACAAGTGCGGAGCTTTGCATTATCCGTCTTTGCACTCCATCACTTGACAATGATATAAATGCACTTCTTCGTAGAATAAGTGAACTTGAAAGTGCAATCGCATCAGGCAGAGTTGCAGTAAAAGTTCAGACTCCAGCCCCTGCAAAATCAGAGGTAACTCCTGAGCCAAAGCCCAAACCAGCACCTACCCCTGTTCAACAAAAAACTGAAGAAGTTAAAGAAGAAATAAAAGAAGAGAAAAAACCAGAACCACAACCTATAAAGGAAGAAAAAACTATTGTTCCTGAAAACACAGGCACTGTACCATTTGACATCTGGCCTGAGGTTACAGAAAAACTTTTTGCAAAAGACCCAAGTCTTATTGCAATGCTTACAGGCTCAAGCGCTTTTGTTCATCAGAATAAATATCTTCTTATTAAAGGCTCCCCTGTTCTTGAACTTTATCTTAAAACAGGCGATTATTCAAAAATCATAAGAGAAGCTGTTGCAGAAGTAACAGGCAAAACATATACCCTTGCCGTTTATAACAACAAGCAAGAAGAAGCACCTAAAAATCCACTTTCTGACCTTGTTGCAAAGGCAAAAAGTCTTGGTGTAGAAATTAAGGAGGAATAACAAATGAAAGCAAGAATCCCAAATCAGGGCGGACAGGCAAACATGATGAAGCGCCTTCAGCAAATGCAAGACGATATGGCTCGCGTACAGAAAGAGTGCGAAGAAGCAGAATACAGTGCATCTGCAGGTGGCGGAGCGATTGACGTAACAGTAAACGGTTCACACCAGGTTGTTTCTGTTAAAATCCAGCCAGATGTTGTTGACCCTGAAGATGTTGAAATGCTTGAAGATTTGCTTGTTGCAGCAGTTAACGAGGCAATGAGAAAAGCAGACGAAACAATGGAAAGA
>CALBKQ010000073.1 GCA_937895645.1 uncultured Clostridia bacterium | reverse complement strand
AAAGGTTATCGCCATGATATTCCATGGATTTATGCCTTTTTCTTCTATCAAATAGGCGATGCGGTGTGTAAGTACACGTGTTTTCCCAGAACCTGCACCTGCAATGATTGGAATACGCTTATTTGCTACTTCAATACATCTTTTTACTACCTGTAAATGTTCTTCAATTGGAAGCGTTGCAGATTCACCTGTTGTTCCACAAACAATAACAGCGTCTGTTTTGTTTGTAATTTGATTTTCTAAAAGCTTTGAATAAACGTCAAAGTCAATTTGTCCATCCTTATCAAATGGTGTAATTATTGCAACACCGCTGCCGATAAAGATTGGCTTCACAGAAAACCTCCTTAATCCATATAACCTTCAGCACAAAGTAATTCTGCAAGAAGAACTGCACCGCCTGCAGCACCTCTTAAAGTGTTGTGTGAAAGGCAAACAAACTTATAATCGTACTGAGTATCTTCACGAAGTCTGCCGATTGAAACTGCCATACCTTTTTCATCGTTACGGTTAAGCTTTGTCTGAGGCATATTATCCTCAACATAATAGGGGAGGAACTGCTTGGGTGCTGAGGGAAGCTCTAATTCCTGAGCTCTGCCTGCAAAACTGTTCCATGTGTTGATAATTTCTTCCTTTGAGGGCTTTTTGCCGTCTTCAAATCTCATGAATACAGCGCCCATATGTCCGTCTGAAACGGGAACTCTGATGCACTGAGCTGTAAAGGCAGGGGAGGTAGCATTAACAATAACATCACCCTCTACTTTACCCCAGATCTTAAGAGGTTCCTGTTCGCTCTTTTCTTCTTCGCCACCAATGAAGGGGATTACGTTGTCAACCATTTCGGGCCAGCTGTCAAAGGTTTTACCTGCACCTGAAATTGCCTGATATGTGCACACAAGAACTTCCTTAACACCGTATTTCTTGTCAAGAGGATAAATTGCAGGAACATAGCTCTGCAGTGAGCAGTTTGATTTAACGGCAACAAAACCTCTTTTGGTGCCAAGTCTCTTTTTCTGTCCTTCAATTACTTTTATATGATCAGCATTGATTTCGGGAACAACCATGGGAACGTCAGGTGTACCTCTGTGTGCGCTGTTATTTGAAACAACGGGACATTCATGCTTTGCATATTCTTCTTCGAGAGCCCTGATTTCATCCTTTTTCATATCAACTGCACAGAATACAAAATCAACCTGTGATGCGATTTTCTCAATATCAGCAGTAGCATCCATAACAACAATATCTTTCATAGCTTCTGGAATTTCTACATCCATACACCATTTTGCACCCACAGCATCTGAATATTTCTTACCAGCTGAACGTGGACTAGCGGCGAGTACTTTAACATTGAACCAAGGATGATTATCGAGAAGAGTCATAAAACGCTGACCAACCATACCTGTTGCGCCAATTACACCTACATTATACTTTTTCACTTGAAATTACCTCCAAATAATGATATTATATCATTCGTTATAAAAAATCAGTAATGATTATGCCACCATTACTGAATAAAATACATAGTATTACGGACTTATGTCATAATACGAAAGCACTCCATCAATAATTGATGACAGTTGCATTACTGTTAATAATACAACCAGAAAAATCAAATCCCAAGCCCTGTTTTTTCTTCGGCAACAAACCCTTTCACATTTTATCAAAAACTCTTGGGAGTTTCAAAAATGGTACTGATTTTTGTTGCGCCTCAATCGCTCTAATATAATACCATTATAGAGGGCTTGTGTCAAATATTTTTACGATTTTGTATATTTTTACGGAGAAACACTATGAAAAAATCACAATTTTACTACGATTTGCCCAAAGAATTGATTGCCCAGACACCAATCGAGCCAAGAGACCACTCAAAAATGATGGTTTTGTCAAGAAATAACAACACTATTGAGCATAAACATTTTTACGATTTTGTTGATTATCTTGAAGCCGGTGATTGCCTTATTCTCAACAATACACGAGTACTTCCTGCTAGAATGTATGGCGTCAAAAAAGATACAGGTGCAGTAGTGGAATTTTTACTTCTCAATAACCTTGGAAATGACCGTTGGGAAACTATTACTGGGCCAGGTAAGAGAGCAAAAGTTGATACTGAGTTTTCGTTTGGTAGCGGTATTCTAACCTGTAAAATTGAAGAAGTTCTTGATAATGGTAACAGAATTGCTAAGTTCAGTTATGATGCTTCAAATATTTATGAGGTACTTGATAAAGTTGGCGAAATGCCATTACCGCACTATATTACTGAAAAACTTGAAGATAAAGAACGTTATCAGACGGTTTATTCAAAAGAACTTGGCTCTGCAGCAGCACCAACTGCAGGACTTCATTTTACAGATGAAATAATGCAAAAAATCCAAGAAAAAGGTGTAAAAATTGGTTATGTTACGCTTCACGTCGGAATTGGAACTTTCCGTCCTGTAAAAGCAGAAAATATTGAAGACCATGAAATGCATTCTGAACATTATCAAATTCCAAAAGAAACCGCTGATTTAATCAATGAAACAAAGAAGAATGGTGGAAGAGTTATTGGTGTTGGTACTACTTGTTGCAGAACACTTGAAAGTGTAATGGAAAGTCAGGGTGAAATGAAAGAATTTGACGACTGGACAAATATATTTATTTATCCAGGATATAAATTTAAGTGCATTGATGCATTACTTACAAATTTTCATTTACCTGAAAGCACACTAATTATGCTTGTATCTGCATTATATGATAGAGAAAAGATTTTGAATGCATACAAAACTGCAGTCCAAGAGAAATATAGATTTTTTAGTTTTGGTGATTGCATGTTTATTTATTAAGGAGAAATTATGTACAAACTTATTAAAAAATGTGGAAATGCTAGACGTGGCGAGTTTCAAACAGTTCACGGCACCGTTCAAACACCTGCATTTATGAATGTTGCAACACAAGGTGCAATTAAAGGTGGTGTTTCTGCTTATGACTTAAAAGATATTAACTGTCAAGTACAACTTTGCAATACGTATCATTTGCATTTGAGACCAACTGATACACTCGTTAAAGAAATGGGTGGACTTCACAAGTTTACAGGTTGGAGCGGCCCCATACTTACTGATAGTGGTGGTTTTCAGGTGTTTTCACTTGCTTCACTTCGCAAAATTAAAGAAGAAGGCGTGTATTTTTCTTCACACATTGATGGTCATAAAATCTTTATGGGTCCTGAAGAAAGTATGCAAATTCAATCAAATCTTGGCTCAACAATAGCAATGGCATTTGATGAATGTGTTGAAAATCCTGCAAAATATGAGTATTCAAAACAGTCTTGCGAAAGAACAACAAGATGGCTTATTCGCTGTAAAGCAGAAATGGAAAGACTTAACTCATTACCTGACACAATCAATAAAAATCAGTTACTGTTCGGCATAAATCAAGGTTGTACTTATGATGATTTACGTGTTGAACACATGAAAGAAATTGCAAAACTTGACCTTGATGGATATGCAATCGGCGGTCTTGCAGTTGGTGAACCAAAGGAAGATATGTACCGTATAATTTCTGCAGTTGAACCGCATATGCCTGCTGATAAAATCAGATACCTTATGGGTGTTGGTACACCGGGTAATATTTTGGAGGCTGTTAGAAGGGGAGTCGACCTGTTTGATTGCGTTATGCCAAGTAGAAACGCTCGTCACGGCCACTTATTTACTGATGCAGGTATCATTAATATCAATAATAAAAAGTATGAAAAAGATGATTTACCAATTGACCCGACTTGTAACTGCCCAACTTGTCAAAGACATTCAAGAGCATATATAAGACATTTATTCAAAGCTCAAGAAATGTTAGCAATGAGACTTTGCGTTATGCACAATCTATATTTCTATAATAACTTAATGACAAAAATTCGCGAATCACTTGATAATGATACATTTGAAGAGTTATATAATAAATATATTGATAGATTAGATACACGAATTTAATGTAATTTGTAAATTTTAGAAAATGACTTGCAAAATATACAAATATTATGTATAATATGCGAGTTGACATTTAATTCATTATTTGGAGGAAAATTGAAATGACAAACTTTTTAACATTTGCTATGATGGGTGGCGCTGGTGCCAGTGCTGAAGGCGCACAGCAGAGTGGTTCTTTCTCAATGATTATTATGATGGCAGTTCTCTTTGCTGCAATGTATTTCTTCACAATCAGACCACAGAAAAAACAGCAAAAAATGGAACAGGAACTTCGTGAAAATACACAGATTGGTGATGAAATCACAACAATCGGTGGTATCTGTGGCAGAGTAGTTGCAGTAAAAGACGATACTATCGTTATTGAAACAGGTTCAGACAGAGTAAAGATTAAGTTTAAGAAATATGCTATACAGACAAATCACACTGCTAATGAAAAGATTCAGGCAGAGCGTGAAGCTGCAAAAGCTGCTATGCAGGAAAAGAAAGAAAAGAAATCTAAAAAGAATAAAGACGAAGAATAATTAAATCATAAATATTTATAATCCCTCATATTCTTTATTGAATGTGAGGGATTTTTCTATGCGTAAAAAAATTGCTAAAAGAAAAAAAGAGCTGCCAGTATCTACTAAAAATATTCTAGGAATTTTACTAGCAAGTGGAATAGGGTTTATATCGATAATTATATTTACTTTAATTGCCTCATTAATATTAACGAAATCACCAGTGCTGACAAATTCAATTACAATATATTTTATTGGCTCCGTTACTATTGGTGCATTAATTACGGGGTTTATTTCATCAAAAAAATGTGGATTCAAAGGACTTGTTTCTGGTGTTGTTGCATCACTTCCACTAATTTTTTTAATTGCAGTAATAATGTTGATTTTTTCTTATGGCAGACTAATCCCTGAAACAGCAATATTATATGTTGGGATTGCAATATTTTCTGCTATAGGTGGAATAATCAGCGCAAATACAAAGCGTAGAAAATAATTATAAAGGATTTAATTATGACAAAAGTAATAAATTTAAGAAAACGAAAAGTTTTTAAGACTAAACCAAATATTAATATAGATAGAAAAAATAAAAAATACAATAAGTTATATAGTGAAAAGTATAAATTGCTATTATTGCTTATCTCAATTTTTGGAATACTTGTCGGTGCAATATGTTACAGAATAACAGATAACAGTCAGTTAGTGCAGACTATTACAGAAAACTTCACGATACTTAATAGTGGTTCTTTTAACTCAATTTTTATATATTTACTTAAACTAGATTTAATGTTTTTTTTAATCAGTTTTTTTATAGGAACAAGTTTTATTGGCTCTGTAATATCATTTATTCCACCAACTATTAAATGTTTATATATAGGTTATTTAGGTGGATATTTATATAACGAATTTGAACTTAAAGGAGTATTATTCTGTTTATTATTGTTATATCCATGCTTTGCAATAACAACAACAGCTTTAATTTTTGCATCAAATGAAAATGTATATATGAGCCAATATATCTATAATTGCCTGAATAGCAGAAGTACAACTGACAATATATCTATAAGATTATTTTTATTGAGATATATTCTTTTATTCACTATAATAATATCATGTATTGCTGTTACAGCATTTTTAATTTCATTTATTGGACCAAAATTAAATATCGTATAAATAAAAGAACCAAATCCATTTTCGGACTTGGTTCTTCTTTTAATTATCACTTTTAATATTAGCCAATGGATTTGATTCCGATGCTTTTTTGAGTTGTTCATCAATAATGTGTGTATAAATCTCTGTAGTGCCAAGATTTTCGTGCCCTAAAATATCTTTAAGCACTAACACATCAACATTACCGTGTTGATACATAAGTGTTGCTGCTGTGTGGCGTAATTTGTGGACAGAATAGCCCTCAAGACCACATTTTTCAAGATAAGAATAAACAATATGTTGAACTGTTTTAGGGCTTATACGCTTGTTTCTGCTACTTAAAAACAATGCGTTTCTATCAACTGTAGCAACACCGTCAACTGGACGGACTGCCATATAATGAGCATACGCGTCAAGACAAGCGTCGTTTAAGTAAATTGTACGCTCTTTATTACCTTTACCGGTAACTCTTAATGTGTGGTCATCACGAATATCATTATAATTAAGACTGACAAGTTCAGATAAACGTAATCCACAATTCAGGAAAAATACAAGAATACAATAATCTCGTTCTTTATACTTTCCATCAACAGATTTGAGCAGTTTTATACTTTCCTCTAATGTAAGGTATTTGGGGAGTGATTTCTTAAGACGAGGGGAGTCTAACACTTCCATTGGGTTATCAGAAATAATCTGTTTTTGCTTTTCAAGATATTTGAAGAATGTACGAAGACAAGATACTTTTCTTGCACGAGCTGCTTCTTGATTATCTCTTTCATTTTTACAATAAGATAAAAAAGCATAGGCATCATTTAGTGTTACGCTTCTTACAAACTCTTCATCAATATTGAGTATATCGATTTCTTCAAACTCAATAGAAGAGGGGACAAGTCCACGATAATACTTAAGAAATTTGAAGAAAAGTCGTAAATCTGATGCGTATTCATCAATAGTTAGTGTAGATTTATTCTTGATTACGTCAAGATATACTAAAAAATCCCTGATTATTGGTGGCAAACCTATGTAATTAATTTTTTTCATAACATCACCCGTGAAACTGTTTCACAAACCATATATTTTTATATTATAACTTATTATAATTAAATGTATTATTAAACTAAATCCGTTAGGTAAACAACCACAGAATCAGCAATTTAATAACATTGTATGCTTGTAAACTAATTAACCGAAAATGCTATATTTTGTTTTTAGACGGATTAAATAATTATATTCGACTGAATGTATATTTTTATAATCTAATATAAATGATACATTAAAATCTACGAAAATAAAAGGATTTTTGCAAATTTTATAAAAATAAAATCCAATAGAAAATTTTGAAACAATACAGAGTTCATTTTGAAAAAAGTAATTAGATTTTATTTTACAAAATAATAAAATTGTATATAAAATAAATAACGTAATTAAAATATTCATCAAATAAATCTAAATATGAAATTTCTAATGGTAAATATGTATCTTATAAATGTTTCATACTGAAAACAGTGTAAATTTAGCTAGAATACAGCATATTGTCATTTAACACTCATATTTCCCGTATTTTGTATAATTTTTCTTCCCCTATTTGATACAAAATATTTATTTTGTATAATTATATATCAACTTTTCAACATTGTCAACAATTATTTTAAGTTTTCAACAAATAGTCAGTTTTGTATAATCCCCTTACTTTTTAACAAATAAAAAAATCCATAGGCACTTGATTTATAAAAAGCCTATGGATTGAAACTTATTTAATATTATTTACTTCTAAATATCTAATCTTAAATTTTACTTTATCATTTATTAGGTTTGTAATTTCTTTTCTAAACTGATTATATTCATCATCTACAACATAACTTTTTGCATAACCGTTTGAACCATATTTATCTTTTGTATGATTATAGGCTCGTTCAATGATTTCATCTTTATTCAAAACAGGTTCATGTTTTAATGTATATGAATGTGTTCTTTTTAAGAATTCGTTTACATCAGTTGAACGGTCGGCAGACGAAATTATTTTACCATAATCGCTACGAGGAACGCTTGTAGAAGAGGCTCTATGGTCTTCTATCCCCTCTTTAATGATAATTCTCTGTTCTTCAGTAAAAAACTTTTGCATATCATCATTTTCATAAAAAATCTGCGCAGACAGTTTTTCATGATTTTTCTTATCAATATGATGACCTATATCATGAAACGCTGCAATTGTATAAAGCATATCTAAGTCTATATTGTCAAATTGTTTAGCAAATCTAAAACAACGGTCAATTACATAATTTATATGCTCAATTCCATGACCCGAATCATTCTTTGAGTATTCAGTAAATACATTGATTTCTATGTATTCTTTCAACTTTTCATTCATAAATACACCTATTCATCGAGCTTTAAATACAATTCCTTTTATTACCGAATTATCAATCAATCTTTTTTCTAACTTTTTCAAGATATGTTCGAACAGTTGAACCTGATAAACCCAGTTTTTTACCGATTTCTAAACTGTTATAACCCTGAACTTTCAATTCAACTATTTGTCGTTCTCGTTTTGTGAGTTTATTAAGAAAACCTGAAGATTCAATCTCATTTGTGAAATCATAGTTATCTGCATAATCATATAATTCATCAAATGAGACAGATAATTCCAACAACTTTTTTGTTCTAAAATAATCACACAAAACGCTTTTTGCAATAGTAAAAACTAATGATTTTGGCGAACGAATTTTATCAATGCATGTTATGTATGTCATCAATTTTACAAAGGTCTGTTGAGTAAGGTCTTCGGCATCATCTTGATTTGTCTTCTTACAAAAATATTTATATAAGGCTGAATAATATTCTTCGTATAAATTTTGAATATTGATATTCATAGTATTATTCACTTACTATTTTATTGCCTACACAAGACCTTGCCTGAACGCAACCTTTAATACTTTTATCGCATTTAATCATGTTACCTGCAAAGAATTGAATATTTTTTTCGATGATTATTTCTTCAGTAATGTCTCCTAATAAAGTAATAGTATCTCCAGAGGCAATTAAAGTCCCCTCTTCTACATTACGAATAAATGATGAATCAATTTCAATTTTATTGGTAAATAACTTAACTTTGTTTTCATCAAAATCCATTTCAAAAATTAGACCATTTTCCATAAGACACTGACCATTATTTTGAAGTCCTATTTTTTTCAATACAATTCCATTTGCAATATATTGTGCATTTTCGTTTTCGATAGCGTGTCCAATAATTGTGATACCATTAAAAACACCTACAGTATTGTCTGCTAAGTTTATATTTGAAAGTGATGTAACGCCATTAAACATAGAAATCTTTTTATCGTTTGATAAATTTAATGTAAGGGCTATCGCGTCAAGTTGAATTTTTGAAAAAGCCTCAACATATTCAGGTGTTGGATTTTCTGGAAGAATCAGCAAAGCAACAGCCTCAATAACCTTGATGTTACTTAATGCCTGTGGAGTGTAGTCTCTTAAATCTACAACTGCTTGTGCGTGTATTGTCTGCTTTTTCTTAAAAATTTTTCTAAACATAATTTTTACCACCTTTCACTGTATAAGACGAATGAAAGTATCAAAGTGTCTATAAAAATTCTAAAAAATTTTCCTATTCATTTCAAATGTTCAATACATTCATCTGCTTCTTCTCTTGATTTGAAAATTATTACTTGTTTTTTATCTTTGTATTTTTCAAGTAAGTCATAGATATATGGTAATGTATTTTTAGGAAAATCTTCAATAAATCGTTTGAATTCAGGGTCCAACTCTGTTTCAACCCACGGCAAGTCATAACGACCTTTACCGATTCTTTCGGTGGCGCCTTGTAAACAAACTTCTGTCGGTAAATCAAATAGAAAAACAGTGTCACATTCTTTAAGTCGAGTTTCTATTGTTCTTTTATAGTTACCATCAATTATCCACTTATCTTCATTAAATATTTCCAGGATTCTTTTATCGAAATCTTCTCTCGAAATATGTGTTTTATCAGGCTTGTGCCATATTGCATCTAAATAATATAATGGTAATCCTGTACATTTATTAAGTTTTTCAGCAAATGTTGTTTTACCAGAACCAGGACAACCGATTATAATAACTTTATTCATTATTTAATAACTTTTTTAGTAACAAAATCTATGCCTTTTTCGGCGGTTTTAGCAATTTTTTCAGGCGATATTTTTTTCTTTTCTTTCAAGGGTTGACCATATTTTTTAGCCATTTTACCGGCTTTTGCGAGAACTACACCCATTGTTGTTGCAGCACCTAAATATGCTATTAGATAACCTTTTTTCATTTTATTCACCGTCTTTTTCAGTTATTGGAATTATACTTCCTATATCAGTTAATGGTTTACCTTTAATATCAATATATTTCACATTGTTATCATACAAGAATTTCACTATTTTGTCAAAATCACTATGTGTTGATAAATCGCCATTAAACAGTAATGTATCCTTGTCTATTAGTCCAGAACATCCACCGATAAATCCATAGTTGTATTTGTTTATATGTACACTCCCCTTATCAACCAGTAATAAATTCACATTAACATACTGTGAGAGTGCATTAAAAATGGAAATATCGTCAGTTATAACTGTATTATGCTTACAAATACAGACAGAACATTTTGAATAACCTTGTTTTACATCAATAATCTGTTTATTCGGTAATAAATTGATTATTTCCTTTGTCAAAATAGATTTGTTGCAGATTATATAATCACCAATATCTACAAAATTCAACAGACAATCTTTTGGGTATGGTGATTGTATATTATCTATAATAACCAATTTCCCGTATTTATCTTTAACAAAATTACAAAGTTCAACTTGATTTTTATCAACTAAAAATGTTGATTTCCCGACATAATTTTCAAGAATATCGGCGTGTTTGTTTACAGGCAAGTCTAAAAATTGATTTTCAATTACATTCACAACTTTTATAGTCAGTTCATCAAAAACGCTTTTAAGAGCGTTATCGTCAATATCTGCAAATACTGTTGTTACTTTATTTTCAGGAAGATTAGGATTTATTAAAAATCTCTCGCTCAATTCATAATCGCCTCAAATGCTTGTCTTATATTTTTTGCAGGGACAATCTCAATTTCATTAAAGAGATATTTTGGTACTTTTGAATAGTTGTGGTAAGGAATAACGCACTTTTCAAATCCAAGTTTTGCAGCCTCTTTAATTCTTTGTTCACAGCAATTTACTGAACGAATCTCACCTGCTAAGCCTATTTCACCGAATGCTAATGTATTTTCGGGTACAACAACATCTTTAAGACTCGAAACTATTGCTAACGCTATTGATAAGTCGGCAGCTGTTTCGTCAATACGAAGCCCACCGATTACATTTGTATAACAATCCATATTTCCAAGGAAATAACCGCAACGCTTTTCAAGAACGGCTATAAGCATAGCCATTCTTCCGTAATCAATACCAGTTGCCATTCTTCTGGGATTTCCAAAACCACTTGGAGTTACAAGGCTTTGCACTTCAGCAAGAATTGGTCTTGAGCCCTCCATAAGACACGCTACACAAGTACCTGATACATTTCTTGGTTTACCAGAAATGAGCATCATAGAAGGGTTTTCCACTTCACAAAGACCGTTATCAAGCATTTCAAATACACCAATTTCATTTGTTGAGCCATAACGATTTTTCACTGCTCTTAAAATACGATATGAAGTATTACGGTCACCCTCAAAATATAAAACACAGTCAACAATATGTTCAAGCACTTTTGGACCTGCAATATTGCCATCTTTGTTAACGTGGCCTACAAGGAATATTGGAATATTTGATACTTTTGCAGTTCGTGTAAAAAGATTTGTTGACTCGCGCACTTGTGTAACACTACCTGGTGACGAATTTAACTCACTAATTTCCATAGTCTGAATAGAGTCAATTATTACAATGTCAGGCTTTTCTGACTGAATATATTCGCAAATGTATTGTGCATCAGTTTCGCAAAGTACTGAAAGATTTTCAGTAGATACTGAAAGCCTTGATGCACGAAGTTTAATTTGATGTGCAGATTCTTCACCTGATACATATAAAATCTTTAATCCCTCACCTAAATATTCGCAAATTTGCAAAAGAATTGTCGATTTACCAATACCAGGGTCACCACTTAAAAGTACAACAGAACCCTTAACAAGACCACCACCGAGCACACGATTTAACTCTTTAAGGCCTGTATTGTATCTATGACCTGTATCTGCAGTAATTTCAGCAAGTGGGTATGCTCTGCCACGATTTGAGCTAACAAGACTTTTTTTAGAAGTTTCTTTTACAACTGTTTTTATTTCTTCATTAAGAGTGTTCCACTCATTACAGTTCGGGCATTGTCCAAGCCAACGAGGTATTTCATAACCACACTCGCTACAAATATATACCGATTTAGACTTCTGAGCCATTTTGTACCTCCGTAATATTATAGTTTATTATTCCTGTTGCAATTGATAACGCCATATTGTTCTGATATGTGCAATCTTTTAACTTGTTTAACTCACTTGGATTTGAAACGAATCCGCACTCAACCATAACTGCAGGTTTTGTTGCATTGTAAAGCACATAAATATCTGTGCCGGATTTTTTAATCTGGCGCTTGTTATTTGGCTGTAATTGACTTTTAACAGCGTTTTGAATAAGTTGAGCAATTTCACGACTTTCTCCACAATTCGCCGAATAAAAGGTCTGTGTGCCCCATATTTTTCTATCACCATACTTATTTTGGTGAACACTTAAATAAATGCAGTTTTCGTATTGATTCATTGTATTTGTACGATTACGAATATCAGAAACTTTACGCTGACGAATTGTGTCACCGGAAGTATGAATTGCAGTATCAGTTGTCCTTATCAGATGTGTTTTGTATCCGAATATAGATAGAATATCGTTAAGTTTAAGAGAAATCTGTAAATTTATATCTTTTTCATAAGTGCCGTCAATGCCAACTGCACCTCCGTCTTCACCACCATGACCCGCATCAATAATTATTACAGGTAAAGTATTATTGATTATGGTGTTTGAAGATACAGATTGGATTTGGCATAAAAGTACAGATGAAATGTAAATAACTGTTGCAAGTGATAAAGCAATCAAAGATTTTTTCACAAAAATCACCCCATAAAATATATGGGAATAATTTTAACATTATTATTTTACATTATGAGTGAAAATTTTACAAGTAAAAAAATAAAGCGTACAGTATAAACTGTACGCTTTTAAGGACTAATTAAAGAATTACATCATACTTGCAATCTCAGCAGCAAAGTTTTCTTCTTTCTTTTCAATGCCTTCGCCTTTTTCAAAACGAACAAAGCTTGTAACCTTAATGTCAGCACCAAGAGCTTTAGCAACTGAATTTACATAACCGTCAACAGAACCGTCGAAAAGGTCTGAACGAACGAATGTCTGTTCAAGAAGACAAACTTCTTTAATCTGTTTTGCAAGACGACCCTGAACAAGACCAACGAAGATTTTGTTTTCTGAAATTTCAGCTTTATGAGAAACTGCAATTTCTGCCATTGTAGCATAAGCTTCTTTTGAAATGAAGTTTACAAAGTTCTTTCTCTGTTTCTGGTCAAGTCCGTTGTAAATTTCAGCGTCTTCGTCGCTCCACTTCTTATCATTGATTGCTTCTGTAATAATGCTGTTAAGAATTGGAACTGGAAGTGAATCAGGTTTGTTAAGTGCACTATCAATTGTGATTGACTTCATCTTAGCAAGTTCATCATCAGAAATTGATGCTTTGCACAAATATTCTGGGTTCATAGCAGCAATCTGCATTGCTACATTCTTACCCATTGCATCAAATTCAGGTTTTGCTGCTGTTGCATCGTCAACATCAAATGCAACGATAACGCCAACAGTACCACCAGCGTGGATATATGTTGATGTATGTCCTTCAACAAGAGCAAATCTACGAACTTTCATATTTTCACGAAGAGCAAGGAATACTTCCTGAACTTCTTCATCAACTGTTTTGTCTGAATCAACTGCTTTTGTAGCAAGAAGTGTTTCAACATCAGCTGGTTTTGTAGCAACAACTGTCTTAACAACTTTTGCAGCAAGGTTAACGAAAGGCTCACCCTTTGCAACGAAGTCTGTTTCACAGTTAATTTCAACAAGTGCACCTGCATTAGCGTCGCTGTAAGCAGCAACTACACCTTCAGCAGCAACACGGCTTGCTTTCTTTGCAGCAGAAGCAAGTCCTTTTTCTCTAAGAATGTCAATAGCTTTTTCAATATCGCCATCTGTTTCAACAAGAGCTTTTTTACAATCCATCATACCAACGCCAGTCTTCTCACGAAGTGCCTGAACATCTTTTGCAGTAAATGCCATTTTCTTTTCCTCCAATATCAAATATTTTGAAAAGAGCCCGTAACGATTATGCCACGGGCTATAATAAACTTAATTATTCAGCAACTTCTTCAGCTACTGCTTCTGCAGCTTCTTCAGCTACAACTTCCATCTGTTCACCCTGTCTGCCTTCGATAATAGCATCAGCCATAGCACCAGCAATAAGTTTTACTGCACGGATAGCGTCGTCATTACCTGGGATAACATAGTCAACATCATCAGGGTCACAGTTTGTGTCAACGATAGCAATTACAGGAATACCAAGTTTCTTTGCTTCAGCAACTGCAATCTTTTCTTTTCTTGGGTCAACAATGAACATAGCAGCTGGCTGCTTTTTCATTTCTGTGATACCACCAATGTACTTTTCAAGTTTTTCAATTTCAAGCTCATATTTAGCAACTTCTTTTTTAGGAAGAAGGTCGAATGTGCCATCTTCTTGCATAGCTTTAAGCTGAGCAAGTCTCTTGATTCTTTGCTTGATTGTTGTGAAGTTTGTGAGCATACCGCCGAGCCAACGAGCATTAACGAATGGCATACCACA
>CALBKQ010000072.1 GCA_937895645.1 uncultured Clostridia bacterium | reverse complement strand
TTAGATTTTGAACAACCGAATAATGTTAAAATCATTGTAAACACAAGTAAAAGTGAAATCAGTTTTTTCATAAAAACACCTCTTTTGAATATATTATCATAATTATCTTCAAAAGAAAAGAGTGGCATTTCAAAAAACGCCACTCTTTATTTAATTATATGTATGGATTATTACTTATCGCAAGAGCAACTTCCACAGCCTTTTGACTTTTTGGCACACTCTTCGGCATACGGGCAACCAACACACTTGACTCCGCGTTTTTTTGCTCTTACAAGATAAGCAATTGCCACACCAACTATTAAAATTAAAATTGCTATTAGAATAAAGTTTTCCATACTGATTTCCTTTAATGATTTTTATTTTACAGATACTGTCTGCTTATTCTTTGCACTATATTCAGCTTTGAGTTTATTGTTTGAACGAATACAAAGGAAAACAATAATTGCCACAAATACTGCAACTGCAATAAGGCCAGGCAAGAAACCTGCACCAAAGTTTCCTGTTGTAATAAGTGTACCAAATTGATATACAAGATAGCCTACTGTAAACCCTGTACCAAGCTGAAGTGCAATACCACCCCAAAGCCACTTTGCACTCTTCATTTCAGAACGCATAGCACCGATTGCAGCAAAGCAAGGAGGTGTATAAAGGTTGAACATAAGATAAGCAAGGGCAGCAACCTTTGTAATTGCCATTATTGAGCCTACCTCTGCACCAGTACCTTCCATAAGAGCAAGTTCTTCAGTATCAATAAGATTTTCAAGTCCTACAAAGCATACTGCCAATGTACCGACAACATTTTCTTTTGCGATAAAGCCTGTAACTGCGGCTGCTGCAAGTTGCCATGAAAGAACACCAACAACAGGAACAAGAACATAAGCAAAAGGACCTGCAATTGAAGCAAGAATTGACTGGTCAGCAGTTTCTTCTACTGTGAAACTCCAAGTGAATGTCTGCATAATCTGAACTGCAGTATTGCAAAGAAGGATAATTGTTGCAGCCTTAACGATATATGACCAACCACGCTGACACATTGAAAGGAATGCTCGTTTAAGTGATGGCACTTTATATTCAGGTAGTTCAATAATGAAAAATGATTTTCTTGCCTTAAAGCCTGTTATTTTATTTATGAGAAGTGCACCGAAGAAGATAATTACGATACCTAAAAAGTACATAAGAGGTCCAACCCAAGATGCATCTTCAAAGAATGCACCTGCAAAAAGAGCAATAACTGGAAGTTTTGCACCGCAAGGCATAAATGGTGTAAGCATTGCTGTTGCTCTGCGTTCACGCTCGTTACGGATTGTACGACAAGCCATAACACCAGGAATTGCACAACCAGTACCAATTACAAATGGAATGATTGATTTACCACTTAAACCAACCTTTTTGAAAATCGGGTCAAGAACTACTGATGCACGAGCCATGTAGCCACAATCTTCAAGAAGTGCTATAAGGAAGTACATAACCATAACAAGAGGAAGGAAACCGATAACTGCAATTGCACCACCGATTACACCGTCAACAAGAAGTGCCGAAATAAGTGGGTTTGCGTTTTCAAAGAAACCTGCAATCCATTCCTGACCACCTTCAAGAAGGCCTACAAGCCAATCTGCAATCCAAACGCCAGGACCTGCCTGTGAAATCCAGAAAACTAAAAACATTACAACTGCAAAAATTGGAAGACCAAACCACTTGTTTGTAAGAATATCGTCGATTTTATCTTGATAGTTTCTGTCTTTTGTAAGAACTTTTCTTGTTTCTACCATATCAACGATTTTATTTACAAAATCAAAACGCTTTTTATCAGCTTCAACAACACTCTTCTTATCTGTAATATCAATTCCGCTTTGAACATAAGGTGCTGACTGACCTCTGCCTGCAAGCTCAACTGCTGATTTAACAACATCTTTAAGACCATCAGCAGATGTTGAAACTGTTTCAATTACAGGACAGTTAAGAGCCTTACTGAGTGCAACCGTATCAATTTCAGTTTCTTTCTTTTTGTTAATATCTGCCTTGTTAAGTGCAACAACTACAGGAATATCAAGTTCAAGAAGTTGAGTTGTGAAGAAAAGGCTACGACTTAAATTTGTAGCATCAACAATGTTAATGATAACATCAGGATTTTCATTCTTTACATAAGAACTCGTAATACTCTCCTCTGATGTGAATGGTGACATTGAGTATGCACCGGGAAGGTCAACTGCAATAAGTTCAAGACTACCATCATAGTAAGATTTTTTTATTGAACTTTCTTTCTTGTCAACAGTAACACCTGCCCAGTTGCCGACTTTTTCATTTCTGCCGGTCAATGCGTTATACATTGTGGTTTTACCGCTGTTTGGATTACCTGCTAAGGCAATTCTCATAGAAATTTCCTCCTCTGTTTTTATGTTACATAAAAAATTTAACTAAATAATTTTGTTAGCGTTGGCTAACAAATTTGTAAAAATAAGCAGTTTGCCCTGCTCTTTCAAAATTATATTGAAATTGCTTCAGCCAACTGATTATCTATATTATAGCGACTATCTTTTATTGAAACTACACAACCGCCTTTTTTACGGGATACTACAGTAATAGGCTCACCTGCATAACAGCCTAATGAGAATAAAAATGCATCAAGCTCGTCATCATCTGTAATGATTTCTTTGATAATATATTCAATTCCCTCTTGTGCTTCAAGCAAAGTCATTTTAGTCACCTTTTATTATAAAAAGTTATATAAAATTAGCATTGGCTAACTTTTTCACATTAAATTTAGTTAGCCTTTGCTAACCATACATAAATATATAATATTTTACAGGATTTGTCAAGAGTTTTTATGTAAAAAATGGTAAAAATTATGGCGGAGTCATAACCCCGCCACGCTGTTTTATATTATCATATAAATATTTCCATAGATTTTATTAAATCAATAAGTTTTTGTGTTTGTTGCTCCATATTTACTTCAATTAAGTCATCATTACTGATACGCATATTTATAAGATAAGCACTATCGTCACTTGTTACAAGAATTGCTAATCTTGTATAGTAACGATTATGGTTTGCATTTCTTATTTCTGCATAAGAGCATTTATATTCCAATCCATTATAGTTGCCCGTTTTTTCATTTTCTGTCAATATAATATCATCATAACGGACATCTTTCGAAACATTTAATTTATTCTCTAAACCATCAATAACTTTATTATAACCTAACGCATAATTATCTACACAATATGAATCTGTGGAACATACAGTACTTTCGTTTGACTCAATATCATATCCGTTATATTCACTTTCATAAATCATTGTTTTGAAGGCAGACCAATGATATGAATTTCTATAATCATCTTCCTTTATACTTTCATCTTCAAATATATTATTTACAATCTTAGTTTCAAGATTATCTAAATTTTTATATCTATTTCTATTATTATATTCAGCATGTGTAATATTTGAACCGAAAAAAACAATATAGACTACAAGAATACCTACAAAAATATTACCTATTATTCGTAATGGTTCGCCTTTTTCAACGAACATATAAATAATGTGTAATATTCCCGCTACACCTATTAAACACAAAGGGATTATGCAGAAAAATGGTTTATCAAAATAAGTGGTAACAAATCCTGGTGCATCAAGCATAACAAAAATAATATATACTGCAATAAACGCAAGAACTGCCAAGGCAAGTATTTTAATCCACTTTTTCAATTGTTCTTTACTCATTTTCTACACCCTTTCATTTATTCTATATTTTAAGTATATCATTAAAATATATGTTTGTCAATTTAGTGGTAGAGTATAGAAAAAGGGCGATTCGTGAATCGCCCCTACAAAAACTATACATGATTTTATTTCTTTTTACATACAAAGCAGAGCCAACCGCCGTCTTCGTATCTTTCAATGATTTCAAAATTGTTTTCGTGAAATGCTTTTGTTACTTCTTCCTCACGAGGTTCAATAATACCTGATGTGATAAACACACCGTCATCTTTGAGGAAATCCCCTACCTGACTTGAGAAAAGAATAATAATATCAGCAACGATATTTGCAACTACAACATCAAATGTACCCGTAACTTTATCAACAAGATTACCGTTTAGAATGTTGTATTTTGGTGCATGGAAGCCATTTACTTTACCATTTTCGATTGCAGTTTTAACAGCAAGTTTATCAATGTCAACACCTGTTGCACTGTCAGCACCCATAAGTAACGATGCTACTGACAAAATGCCACTACCGCAACCGCAATCAAGAACGCTATCGCCTGTTTTTACGTGCTTTTCGAGTGTTTCAAGGCAAAGACGAGTTGTATTATGACCGCCACTACCAAATGCAAGTCCGGGCTCAATGCTCAGCACTGCTCTGCCCTCTGCATCATAATCGTCAATCCATAATGGACGGATAAGCAGTTTTTTACCTATTTTCATTGGTTTGAAATACTCTTTCCAATTATTCTCCCAATCCTCGTTTTTACAAGGTTTATACTCAATAGTATGAGGAATGTTTTCACTTTCATATCTTTCGGTTAAAAATGAAATTGCTTCTTTATAATTTTCTTCCGGTGAAATGTAGATATGAACGCAACCTTTTGTACGGTCTTTCGCTAACAGCTCTTCATCAATCAAATCAATATTTGCAATTTCCCAAGCCTCTTGTTCAAGAGTACGATAATCTTCAATATAAATACCATAAGGTACTGCCATACTTGCAATATCGGCTGCTTTATCAATATTTTCTGCGTCTATTTCGATTTTAATTTCGGTCCAATCCATAGATTTCTCTCCTTTGATAAACAAAAAGCAGAGGGTAACCTCTGCTCTGTTTGCATTTCGATGAAAATCGGTTAAATCTGCTCTTTAACTTTAGCAGCCTTACCAACTCTGTCACGAAGATAATAAAGTTTG
>CALBKQ010000071.1 GCA_937895645.1 uncultured Clostridia bacterium | reverse complement strand
ATAAGTTCGATGAGGACATGAAGCAAAAAAGCATTATTGCAAAAATACTTATACAGGTTATATATTATCTTAAAAAGTTTGAGAGAGCAGGACATCCACTCCCTTTAGTAGTTCTAGTAGGTGATATAAATGAATGTTTTGTCATGCACACTAATGAACTTCTAAAATACTTAGCTTATGAGATAGATTGGTCTATAGCCCCAAGTGAAGCATATAAGTTTAATCCTGATATGCTCTTAGATATTGTTAATGATGAAAGTATCAATCCATTTATATTTTGGATTGATGAATCCTTTGATTTTAAACAAGTTATAGAAAGAATATATGATTTATGTGAAAATATAAAAAGATATGTAAGGATAACTGAGCATAATCTATCTTGTATTTATGAATACTTTAGAGATAGAGTTTTATTTCCAAATAACAAATTAGATTCTAGTTCTATAGTACATTTATTTATAGGATTAATAACTAATAGTGATTCTTATTACTTGCATCCAAGAAAGAAAAATATCATTGTCACACCAGATGGTGAAGTACATATAAATTCTAAAACATATAAATCTTTTTTTGAACAATATGCTCGTGAATATACTCCACAAGAAAAGAGAAACTTTACTGCTATTGTTGACAGATTATTAGAAGATATACAAACAGTCAAAGAACGTGACCCTGCTGCATCGGGATTTTTTGAAATTTTACTTTTATATCCCGGACTTAAAGCAATCAGGTCACATAGAATAGCAAACTGGTTTTATCGTCATAATTGCAAATTTTTTGCCCGCGCTATCTCACAACACGCTGCAAAAAAAACTAATATTGAAATACATCCCGGTGCTAAAATTGGAAGACGCTTTTTTATTGACCACGGAACAGGCGTTGTAATCGGTGAAACTGCAGAAATCGGTGATGATGTTACAATTTATCAGGGCGTAACACTTGGTGGTACAGGTAAAGATACAGGAAAGCGTCACCCAACAATCGGCAATGGTGTTATGATTGGCTCGGGTGCTAAAATTTTAGGACCATTCAAGGTTGGTGATAATTCAAATATCGCGTCAGGTGCAGTAGTTCTTGACGAAATTCCTGAAAATTCAACCGCAGTTGGTGTGCCTGCAAGAGTTATTAAAAGAAACGGCAAACGCGTTGACAATCTTGACCAGGTGCATATTCCTGACCCTGTTTCACAAGAATTCTGCAGACTTAATGCAAAAATTGAAAGACTTGAAAAAGAACTTGCAAAATATAAAGGAGAAGAAAAATAATGAAAATTTTTAACACTCTCACAAGACAAAAAGAAGAACTTAAAACACTTGTTCCAAATGAATTAAAAGTTTACGCTTGTGGTCCAACAGTATATAACTTTATTCATATCGGTAACGCTCGTCCTCTTTGCGTTTTCGACACTTTCAGAAGATATATGGAATACCGTGGTTATAAAGTAAATTTTGTTCAGAACTTTACTGATATTGATGATAAAATTATCCGTCGTGCTAATGAAGAGGGCACAGACTATAAAACAGTTTCAGAAAAATATATTGAAGAATTCTGGGTTGACGCCAAGGGTATGAATGTGCGTGAAGCAACCGTTCATCCAAAAGCGACAGAAAATATTGATGAAATTATCAATATCGTAAGCACACTTATTGAAAAAGGTTATGCTTATGCAGTAGATAATGGGGACGTTTATTTCAGCCCAAAGCAGTTCAAAGAATACGGAAAACTTTCACATCAGCCACTTGAAGACCTTGAAGCAGGTGCTCGAATCAATATTGAAGAAGTTAAACACGAACCAATGGACTTTGCTCTTTGGAAAAGTGCAAAACCTGGTGAACCATATTGGGAGTCACCTTGGGGACACGGCAGACCAGGTTGGCATATTGAATGTTCAGCAATGGTAAGAAGATACCTTGGTGAAACTATTGATATTCACTGTGGTGGTCAGGACCTTATTTTCCCACACCACGAAAACGAAATTGCACAGAGTGAGTGCTGCAATGGTGCACCTTTTGCAAATTACTGGATGCATAATGGATTTATCAGCGTTGACAATGTTAAAATGTCAAAATCTTTAGGCAACTTCTTTACAGTTCGTGATGTTGCTAATGAATATGGATATGAGCCAATCCGTTATTTCCTTATTTCTTCTCATTACAGAAGCCCAATCAACTATAGTGTTGATATTATTGAACAGTGCAAAGCATCTCTTGTAAGACTTTATAACTGCCGTGAAAGTCTTGATTTTGCAATGAAGAATGCAACAGATGTAGTTGTTGAAAACGCAGACGAAATCAAAGCAAAACTTCTTTCTCGTAAAGAACAGTTTATTACTGCTATGGATGATGACCTTAATACAGCAGACGCTATTTCAGCAATTTTTGAACTTGTTAAAGACATTAACACAACTGTTATTACTGATGTACCATCAAAAGAACTTGTAGAAACAGCAACAACTCTTTTTGATGAACTTACAGGCGTACTAGGTCTTGTATATAACAGAAAAACAGAAAGTCTTGACGATGAAATCGAAAAGCTGATTGAGGCTCGTACTCAGGCTCGTAAAGACAGAAACTGGGCAGAAGCAGACCGTATCCGTGATGAACTTAAAGCACAGGGTATTGTTCTTGAAGATACACCACAAGGTGTAAAATGGCACAGAGAGTAAGATTTAATTAAATCAAACTCTGTCACAGAAAAATGTAACAGAATATTCGTTACAAACAACCGTATATTTATATTTGCCGACGGTAATTACCATATTACTGTCGGCATATTTTATTGTGTATGCAGTAATGTTACAATCAGTGAACACTTTTTTCTCATTTTCTTGGTCATTGCCTTTGAAAATACAACAAATATTCAAAAATGTATTTATTCCCTTATTTATGTCTATACTTTCATTGATTAAAAGGCTGACCCCAATAATGTCATTGTTATTGTCTAGAGATAAAGAAATCAAACCATCATTACTGTCACAAAAAAGATATTTTTTGTTTTCAGTGTCTGTTCCCAACATAAAATCACCAGTTTTATATGTAGTATTGTATTGTTCATTCATTCGTGAAACAAATTGCTGGAGTCCAAATTTCTCTTCTTGTGAGCAACCACACAGACACAGTAAAACGCAGATAAGTGCTGTAATTTTTTTAATCATTTAATCACCTTAATTCTTATTTATACATAAATATATGAAAAAATAAGGTTAAATTTACAATTTATTTACAAACAAATATTGGAATTTGCTTGTAAAAGGTGTAAAATATTATTCATTAAATTATAAAGGCGTGATTCTTTTGCTTAAAAATTTCAAGAAAAAAAGTCTTAAAGTGAAAATTGCAATAATAGCATTCATAATTTTTATGATTGCTCTTATTTCTTATGTGCTTTATTCAACACTCAAACCGGAGCCACCTGTGGGCTATGAAATGAGTAAAGTTTCGTACGGTGAAATTACAGACTATCTTGAAGTAAGTGGTACTGTTGAGTCAGGCGTATCTGAAAAGTTTACTGCCATTGAAGGCGTATTTGTTGAAGAAGTGCATGTAAGCGTTGGCGACAGTGTTAAAAAAGGCGATTTACTTGCAACATTCAATGTTTCAGGTGCTACAAAATATGTAAATGACGCTAAAAAAGACTATGACAAAGCACTTAAAGATTATAACGATGCAAATAAGTCTGCTGACAGTAATGCAAAACGCAAAGCAGAGTTAGTAAAAGAAATTGCAGATGTGCAAAACAAAATCAAAGCAAAAGAAAATGAAATAAAAGACCTTGAAAACGAAATCCAGAATACAGAACCAACTACTGAGTATGTTGCTATTCCTCAAGAACAAATTGATGCAATAGCAATGCAGATGGCACAGAATGGTGCAAGTGAAGAAGAAATTAACGCATTTATTGAATCTGCAAAAAATACACAGATTCCATCAACATCAACTGATAATGGCAAACAAGAGTTGCTTATGCAGAAAAACCTTGAACTTGCGCAACTTAATTCAGAAATTTCATCGTTACAGGCAGAAAACGCAGTTGTATCTTCAACTGATAACGAGTCTATGCTTGAAACTCTTAAAACAGTATCAGATGCACAAAAAGCAACCTATGAAAATGTAAAAAGAATTTATGACGAAATGAAAAATGGTTGGTATGCTGAAAACGATGGTATTGTAACTGTTGTAAATATCAAAGCAGGTGAAAAGTTTGTTCCTGTTGCTGACCAGAGTTCGTCAATCGACTTGTCAGCACTTTTAGGTGATAGTGCAGACAGTGAAATTATTACTTCACTTATGGGGGATACTGTAACTGTTCCAACAGGCACAGGCATTACTCTTGAAAGTTATGAAGATATGATTGTCAGCGTAAATGTGGGTAAATCTGACCTTCTTAAAATCAAAGTGGGTATGGAGGCAATCGTTACAAGTCTTGACAGTGAATATGAGGCAGAAGTAATCTATGTAGGTGCTACTGCAGTTGACTCTACAGGCTCACTTGACATCAGTTCAATTACAAGTTCACTTATAGGTGGCACAGGTGGTGCTAACGGTGCACTTGTAAAAATCAAAATCCATAATCCTGACGAAAAAGTTGTTATAGGATTTGATGTTGATATTAGAATTAAACTCCAGACCGTCCAGAATGTGCTTAAAGTGCCTGTTGAAGCAGTCGTTTATAACAACGGCAAATACTTTGTATTTATTTTTGATGAGGCAGAGGGTACAGCTACAAAACGTGCAGTCGAGAAAGGTACCCTTGATGATACAAGTTATGAAATTGTAAGTGGTCTTGTTGAGGGCGAAATGGTAATCAAGAGCCCTGACCCTAATATGGAAGACGGCACAAAAGTTCAGCCTAAAAACGCATAATTGAGGTGTGAGTTTTGAATATCAAAGAAAATATACGAATTGCCGTATTCAGTATTCGCACTAACCTTATGCGTTCACTTCTCACAATGCTTGGTATCATTATCGGTGTTGCTTCGGTTATTTCAATTGTAACAGTTGGTAATGGGGGACGAGATTATATTGTAGGTATGATTCGCGATATGGGTAATAGTGCTATTGCCCTTACTGTTAATATGAATGTGGCAGATGACGAAGATTACTTTACAAATGAAGATATTGCGGCAATAAAAAAACTTGACGGTGTGCAATATGCATCTATGCAGTCAATGTCAATGTGCCAGATGTCAGCAAATGACAAAACAGGTATTCTTATGGGCATAGGCTGTAATACAGATATGCAGATGATTATGCAAACCCCACTTATATATGGCAGATTCTTTACTGAAGAAGAATACATTGAAGGTAAGAATGTTGGCGTTATTGATGTAGGCAGTGCTTTGCAGTTATTCGGTACTAAAGATGCAGTAGGTGAGTATGTTTATTGCACATCAAATGACCTTACAATTTCAGTAAAAGTTGTGGGTGTTATTGACATTATGGCAAGTATGAACCTTGATACAGAAGATATGATGAGCAGCATGAACTCAATGATGGGTGGTATGCAGGTTACAAGTTGTATGATGGTTATGCCTGCGTCAGTTTCCGCAAATATCAATGGTACAAGAAATAATCGTTATGATACAATCAATGTAACTGCTGTTGACGAAAGCCAACTTGACGGAATTGGTAACGCAGCAATAAACTATGTACGTTCTTTACATGATAACTATGAAAAAGACTGCTATAATGTAACAAATATGGCAACATATATTGATTTGCTTGATACAGTTATTAACGTATTTACAATATTTATTGCAGCTGTAAGTGCTATTTCACTTATTGTAGGTGGTATAGGTGTTATGAATATAATGCTTGTATCTATTACAGAGCGTACCCGTGAAATCGGTATTAGAAAAGCCCTTGGTGCAAAAACAGGAACAATTATGTTCCAGTTCCTTACAGAGTCAATAATACTTTGTCTTATAGGTGGTATTATAGGTTTACTTTTAGGTGTTGCCGCAGCAGCATTTGTGTCTTTCTTAATGAAAGTACCTTTAACTGTTGAACCCTCAACAATCGCACTTGCAGTAGGTTTCTCATCTGCAATCGGCATAATCTTTGGTGTTTACCCGGCTCGTAGAGCCGCAAAAATGCCACCAATCGAGGCACTTCGCAGAGATTAAACAAATTTGCAATTTTTCTTTCAGAATTTACAGTGTATATGCAGTTGCATATACACTGTTTTTTTATTGCTCATTTGTTCTGTAAAGAGAAAAACTTTACATAAGCTGCATGAAATTGCCATTAAGAACTTTGTATTATCAAAGTTTTTGACATTTTCAACAGAGTTTTCAACAATTTCAAAGTTGAAACACAAGTTAAAAAAAGACCATTAAAAGAGTGTATAGTCAAAATTTAACTGTATATTTTTTGCAGGATTTTATTTTATTCCACCATTTTTATTGGCATATTTCATTGTTTGAGGGCTTTCGACTTTTGTCGAAAAGTTTTCAAAATATTTTTAATTTTACTATTGCCAATAATTACCATTTATGGTAAAATATGGCAGAAATGAGAAATCGAGAAAAGATTTCATAATAAAATGGAGGTCTTAAAAATGAGTAAAAACCTTAAGGTAATTTTAACGGGTGAGGGTAGTGAGTTCGGAAAAAACTGTGCAAATGTGTTAAGAACTTATGGTTCTGATGTGAGCCTTGTAGCAAAGGATGGTAAAGTGTTACTTACCAAGTGCGAAAGTGTAAATGCAGATGTAATTGTAATGGACGCTTTTATGTCAAATCTTGACGCATTAGGCGTAATCAATGAACTTAGTAAGAAAGAGATAAAACCACTTATAATGGTAATGTCAAGCAGTGACAATCAAAGATTTGAACAAGAGCTGTTATCAGCCGGTGCTGATTATTACTTTCTTAAACCTTTTGACATTAACATACTTGCTCAACGCATAAATCAACTTACAGGCTGGTCAAAAACTCAGGGTGATATAACAAAACAGGATAATGTTGATTTGCAGGTAACAGTTAGTGAAATAATGCACCAGATTGGTGTGCCTGCCCACATAAAAGGTTATCAGTATCTGCGTGAGGCAATTATGCTTTCAATCAACGACCGTGAAATGATGAGTTCAGTTACAAAGGTGCTTTATCCTACAGTTGCGAAAATGTACTCAACAACAGCTTCACGTGTTGAACGTGCAATCCGTCACGCTATTGAAGTTGCCTGGGACCGTGGAGATGTAGATGTTTTATCTTCGTATTTCGGTTATACAATACAAAGCACAAGAGGTAAACCAACTAATTCAGAGTTTATTGCAATGATTAGTGATAAACTTCGACTTCGTATGAAGATTTCTTGACAAATAAAACCAAAAGTGCTATCATAAAAATACTTCGTGAGGGAGTAGTCGGCACTTTTTAGTGCGGTAAGTCAACATACTGATTCTTTTGAATCTGGTTTACCTTAAATGACAAGACTCATGTATAGCATTATAATGCTGTACTGGGTCTTTTTTTTATTGCTCAGTTACGGCAAAATGAGAGAGGTATTTATATATGGCAGAATTATTGATTATCGCAGTAGGTCTTGCAATGGACGCATTTGCAGTTGCAGTGTGTAAAGGACTTAATATGCAGAAACTCGATAAAAAACAAACTGCACTTATAGCTTTGTTCTTTGGCGGATTTCAAGCTGGTATGCCACTTATAGGTTGGTTTATAGGTTCAAAGTTTTCCCATTACATTACAAGCATTGACCACTGGGTAACATTCATTTTACTTGCAATCATAGGCGGTAAAATGATTTGGGAATCCTTTGAAAAAGAAGAGGAATGTGCTTGTTGCGATAAAAAACTTGATTTGAAAGAACTTACAGCCCTTGCAGTTGCAACAAGTATTGACGCCTTGGCAGTAGGTGTGGCTTTTGCGCTTGAATATGACAGTAAAACAGTGTTCACAGCAGTTGTACTTATCGGAATTGTTACAGCGTTGCTTTCTGCATTTGGTGTGTTTATAGGTCATAAATTCGGTGCTAAATATAAGAATAAAGCCGAGTTTGCAGGTGGTCTTGTACTTGTGTTAATGGGGCTCAAATTTTTACTTGAAGGACTTGACGTATTATGATTAAAACATTACTTTGGGATGTTGATGGTACTTTGCTTGATTTTAGTAAATCGGAAGCCTATGGAATCCGTAAATGCTTCCAGAAATTCGGATTAGGCGAGTGTACTGAAGAAATGCTTTTACGGTATTCAAAAATAAATCATAAATACTGGCAGATGCTTGAACTTGGTAAAATTACAAAGAAACAAGTACTAACTGAAAGATTTATTGAGTTTTTTGGGGCTGAAAATATCCGGTTTAACCGTGTTGATGAGTTTAACGACGAATATCAAATCCGTCTTGGCGATAAAGCATTTTTCTGTGATAATGCATTTGAAACTATAAGTTCCCTTAAAGGCAAATACAAGCAATATGCAGTAACAAATGGAACATATGTAGCACAACAGAGAAAACTCACACAATCAGGCCTTATAAACATTTTTGATAATGTGTTTATTTCCGATAAAATCGGTTTTGAAAAGCCTAATATTGAGTTTTTTAATGCAGTACAAGAAAAAATCGGTAAATTCAACAAAAATGAAGTAATGATTATTGGCGATTCATTGTCAAGTGATATGCAGGGTGGTAACAACACAGGTATTCTTTGTTGTTGGTATAATCCTCATAATGCAGAGAATAAAAATAATATAAATATTGATTTTGAAATCAAAGATATTTCAGAAATTCTTCGTATTCTTGAAAACAACTAAAACAAAAGGACTGTTGCACAATAAACAGTCCTTTTTTTTGTGTAGTTTTACTTGCAAGAAAAACAAGTTTTTCATTGTTTAATTTATGAAAATATGTTAAAATATTATGAATATATTTGGAAAGGGAGAGTGACAAAATGAGTGTACTTGATAAAGTAAAAGATTTAGGTACTGAAATCAAAACTCATTGGAACACTCCGGCAGAAGGTAAGTATGTTCCTTACAAAGAATATAAGGACGTAGTTATTGGTGTCGGCGCAAACTACACAGGCTCAAAGGTGCT
>CALBKQ010000070.1 GCA_937895645.1 uncultured Clostridia bacterium | reverse complement strand
AAACTAATCACAAAATTGCAATTTGAAGATGGTGAACATTGTCTTGACAACGAAACCGGCATAGTCCATTATATAGCTGACGGTTATTCGGACGGTGCGTAAAAAGGACTGATTAAAAATCAGTCCTTTTTTCTTATTCTTCTACGAATTCTGCTATCTGGTGTTTTTCTTTTGCACCTACAAAGCGTTTTTCTTCTTGTCCGTTTTTGAAAAGAAGAACTGTAGGAATACTCATAACACCGAATGTGAGGGCTAAATCAGTTGCCTCATCAACATTGAGTTTGCAAACCTTTACTTTATCAGTTTCTTCTGCAAATGCTTCAAGTTCAGGTGCCATCATCTGACATGGTCCACACCAATCAGCGTACATATCAAGAAGCACAGGCTTTTCTGAACGCAAAACTTCTTCTGCAAAATTGTCAAGATTAACTTTAATTACTGCCATTATCTAACACTCCTATATAATGCTGCGGCTCTGTCAACATCTGTCTTGTCAACGCCACACTTGTCTGTATTACGGGCAAGCATTGAGCCTTTAAGTTCAATATTAAGTACTGTAAACGCTTGTAAAAGCTGATGTTTAATAACTTCAAAACCAACCTCACCATCACTACCACTTGTGACAATAAGTAATGCTTTGCGTGGTTTTTCAATGGGATGTTTCATATTGCGACGGAAACGAGCCTCATAATAACGTTGAAAACGGTCAATGAGTGCTTTGAAGGGAGCAGGTACACCCATAAAATAAATTGGTGTTGCAAACACGATTACATCAGCTGTTTCAAACTTTTTGAAAAAATCCTCTAAATCTTTTTTTGAACATCCGTTACCTGCTTTGCAATAACCACAAGCATTACAAGGTACAGGATTCAATTCATAAAGATTTACAATTTCAATATTTGTGCCTTTGGGAAATTCACGAAGAAGTGTTCCCAAAAGTTTTGCTGTATATCCGGTTTTTCTTGGCGACGCCATAAGGGCTAACACTTTTGTACCGTTAGAAAACTCTTCGGTATTACCGTAACCTAAAATCATTTTATTATTCCTCTGTTTTTTCTTCTGTTTCTGTATTATTCTTTTTCTTCATATTTGCGTGACGCTTGATTTTCTTTGTTGTAGTTTTTTCAAACTCTTCGTCACGAATTTCAATATTTCTGATTTTCTTGTATTTAGGTAGTTTCTTATTTACATCCTTAACTGCTTCTTCAACTGATTTCTGAACATCTTCTTTAGTAATATCCTGACGCTTTAAGTTGTTCTTAATCTGCTCATAGTTAGGATAAATTGACGCACTTACATAAGTTTCATCATCAACATCGTCACCAAAAACAAGACTTTCTTCAATAACAGGATTTGTATTGAGATAATGTTCAACTTCTTCAGGGAAGATATTTTTACCGTTTTTAGTAACGATAACATTTTTACTTCTACCCGTAATTTTATAGCAATTATGACGGTCACAAGTACCAAGGTCACCAGTTCTAAACCAACCATCAGGTGTGATTACCTGTGCAGTTGCTTCAGGATTTTTATAATAACCATTCATAACCATTGGACCACGCACCCAGATTTCACCAACACCTAAATCGTCAGGGTCGTGAATAAATGCCTCAACGCCCGGCATAGGAGTACCAATTGAGTCTGGAAGCATAAGACGGTCATTGTTACACATTACAAGTGGTGCACACTCTGTAAGGCCATAACCGATATAAAGGTCAATACCCATGTGCATAATATCTTCTGCAACACGAGGGTCTAATGCTGCCGCACCTGTAACAATAAGGCGGAGTCTGCCACCGAAAGTTTCAATAACTTCTGCAAAAAGTTTACGGTCAAGGTCTTTAATGCCCACCGCTTTACTGAATATTGATGCGTATTTACCAACTTTGAAGATAAGTTTACCTGCTGTTTTTTCTTCCATCTTCTTCATAATTTTTCCGTGAACTTTTTCTATAAGAAGCGGAACAGTAATAAATGCAGTTGGTTTTACTTCTTGAAAGTTTCTTGTAATATAACGAAGTCCCTCACAAAAAGCTATACAAGCACCACAATAAATAATATACAGGAAACCGATTGAACATTCATAAGTATGATGAATAGGAAGAATTGAGAGAAGCTGGTCTTCTTCAGTAACTTTAATACAACCTGCCGCACCAAGAACAACTGAACATATATTTTTTTGGCTTAAGCAAACACCCTTTGACACACCTGTTGTACCTGATGTGAAAAGAAGTGCTGTTGTTGCTTCAGGGTCAATGATAATATCGTTAAGAAGTTTTTTACCACTTCTGTAAAGTTTTCTGCCTATGTCAATATACTCTTCGTAATTTATTGCACCGTCAATGTGTTCATCATCAAAACAAATAAACTTAAATCCCTCAGAGAGTTCATCTTTTCTTTCAGCTAATGCCTTAATATATTTCTTGTCACCAAAAATCATAGTTGAGTCAGAATCATTAAGAACATCAATAATATTATCTATTGTAAGTTCTTTGTCCACTGGCACAATAACATTGTTACTGCAAGTAACTGCAAGGTATGTTACTGACCAGTTATACGAGTTTGCACCTACTACTGCAATATGATTTCTTGAATAACCATCTTCAATAAGTGTGTTTGCAAGATAATAGATAGCATGACGGAAATTTTTATAAGTTACCTCATAATAAACACCGTCTTTATTTTTAAGTTTATATGCAGGACGCTCTGAAAAAAGATTTTCACTCTGGTCGATTAAGTCCTTAAAATCTTTAATCTGACGAACCTCATAAAAAGGTTCATTTATTGGAAATCGGCTTTGATGACTCATTTTATTTACCTCAATTTTCAGTTTTGATAAATATATTTAATTTATTATACCATATAAATTGAAAATTTCAAAGAAATTAATTAAAATTTACACATTATACACAATTATGACAATTTATTTTTAACGGCTTTTACTGCTTCTTTATATTCATCATATGTCATATAAACATTGATTATTTTGAGCAGTGCAGATGAACTTATTCTTTCTGGAAGCCCTAGTTGTTTTGCCAACGCTTTACGAATTTCACTGCTGTTTTCTCCGCCGGATACGCCATCTTCAAAAAAATCGGTATGTGTTATTTCACGACGCACTGTTTTTTCATTATTATCACACAAAACGCCTGCCTTTTGGAGTGCCGACATAATGATTTCGGGGTTCATACCCTCAACACCTAATTTGCCTTCTTTTGAACTTTCAGTTTTGCGTTTTTCTTTTCCGTAAATATCTGGAATATAAACATTTTTGATGTTTTCACTTTTTATAATACCATTTATGAA
>CALBKQ010000069.1 GCA_937895645.1 uncultured Clostridia bacterium | reverse complement strand
CTGTGATTTTATCACCTGTTTTTACTGTGTTAAGAAATTCTTCACCAAGACAGTCAACCGTTGGCATTGGAGTATCAGTCCACACTGAACCGATAATTGCACCTGCAGCTGCAAGTGAGTCGATATGCTCTGAGAAAAGCATACAAGCTGGGCATCTTTCCATAACCTTTGCGCAATAAAGAACAAGACCACCTGTTGTTGAACCGATTGTCTGTGGAAGGCAAAGTGCTGTACCTACCATTGGTTTTTCATAAATATCAGTATTATTCTGGTCACCACATTTTGCTTCTTTATCGCCAAACTGTAAAGCACCCTGGAAGGAAGCAAGTGTATTGAAACCACCGTGTGAAACAAGAGCAGTTGCTGTTGCTGTGCCCGGAACTACGGGACGACCTTTGAATGTTTTCATTTTATTTTGCCTCCTTTGTAATAATATCAAGAATTTCTTCGCTTGTATAATAACGAGATGTTGTATATGTACGAAGTTTATTTGAGTTTGTGATTACAGGCATCTTCTTTGCAAGTGGGTTGTTCATATACATAAGTGGGCAAATGTAACTGAGAACTACACCTGTTGACTGAAGTTTTGCATACAAATCTGTCTTTTTGAATTCGTCACAAACTGCAGGAGGAGCTGTAAATACTGTAGGAATTGAAACCTTTTTAAGTCCGTTCTTTTGAAGAGCGTCATATACATCTACTGTCCATTCTTTAAGCTGAGCCATTGTCATGTGTGGGCAACCTACGAAGCAAAGTTTAGGTGTTGCATCAGGATTTTTCCACATAACTGGGTATGATGCCTTAACTCTTTCAAGTTCAGCGTCATCAATAACATAAACCTGTGCATTTTCTGAAATGAGTGAGTCACCCATTTCAACTGCTTCAGGTGTAAGACCGTCAATATGATAAAGGCCAACTGCGCCATTTGATGCACAAGCAGCACCGAAGTCTTTAAGATATGCTTTTGCGTCGTCATTAAGTTCGTTGCCGAGCCATTCTGTCATACCTTTAACAAATGGAACATCTTCCATAACTTTCATACCGATAGCAGAACCTAAAATCTGTGCTTCAGGTTTCTTTGAGCATTTAACTTCAATAATCCAAGTAGCTTTTCTGCCTTCGTCAGTAAGAAGACCAAAGTCAGGAACAAAACCTGCGATTGAACCCATCATTTCAATAAGACCTGAGTTACGATTACAACGAGCACCGATAACTGAGTTTGCATAAGCAACCGCGCTTGATTCTGACCAAGAAAGAATATCACCTTTCTTTGGTGTATTGCCTACTTCGTCAAGATAACAAGCACAAGTATATGCATTGTCATCAAGAAGACCCATTTTTCGAAGTTGTTCGTTATATGAATCCTGCTTTGAATACATAAACTTTTTGAAAACAAAATTCTTTAAGAAATCTGATGGAACTGCTGGGTCAAATGGTTTAGGGTCAACTGAAAACTTTTGTTTTGAAACAACGCCAGCATTGAGAAGCTGGTCCATTAAATCAAAAACAGGAGTCATCATTTTAAGACCGAAACTTGTAACAAGATGACCTTTTTCACTTGTAACAGGTACCATTCTTTCTGCACCGAAAGTTTCACCATACATAACAAGTGTTTTCATAACCTTAGCCATAACTTCGCCTTGTTCACCGTTGAGCATTGCCTGCTGTTCAGCAGTTAACTGCATTGCCATTGTTATAACACCTCTTTTATAAAAATTAACAAAATTTTAACAATATAAGTTTACTCCTAATATTCAAAAGTGTCAACGAATTTTGACATTTTTGTTAAAAAACAACTGCCGATTATATAATCAGCAGTTAAGAGTTTATAATGAATCAATTTCCTGACTCTTGAATTTGAAAATCCTTAAAGCATCTGCAAGTTCTACTGTGCCATTACCGTCAGTATCAGCCGCTTTAAGTTGAGATGTTGAAAGGCTAACTTCATCTGATTTGTACTTAAAAATCATAAGTGCATCTGCAATTGTAACTTCGTCATCTGCATCAACATCACCTTTTTTGATTTTGCTTGTTACTGTCACTTTACAAGCTGCAGTACAATTACCAACTTTAGCGGTGATAGTTGCAGTACCTGCACCGATTGCAGTTATTTTACCATCCTTTGAAACGGTAGCAACCTTAGTATTTGAGGAAGTCCAGTTTACTGTTTTATCATCAGTAGTTGTTGATGGGTTATAACTAACCTTTAGTGTTGCTGTATCACCATCAAATATTGTAAGTTCAGTTTTACTTAAAGAAATACTCTTCAATGGTATTTTATTTTCAATATTACGAGTAATGTTTACTGTATATGTACGCTTATCACCGTTTTCAGCGGTTACAACAATATCTATTGTGTTATTACCCTCTTTTAATGCTACATTACCAATCCCTGATACTGTTGCTTTTGCGTTAACAGTTGTTGCAGAAATATTTACTGAAGAAACTGCACCGCCAACTTCTAACGAATAACCACTTGTTTTACCCGCATCAAAGTTTATATTGTAATCATCAATTTTAAGTGATGACAACCAGTTGTTTGGACTTGCGTTGCTTTTAACAGGTGGCTTGCAAGCTTCAACAGGCATATTTTTATAATATGGGATAATAAATGTAAAACTATTATCGAGAATACCAAGATTTGAATAAGCCTTTTTAATTGTCACTGATTCAGAAGCCGGTGCCATAACATTAGCCATATACTGATGTGTCCACACCTTATTTACAACATTAAATTTCTGATAATACAATGTATCTTGGTTATTGTTTATATAACCATAACCAATCCACTTAGCACCACCAACAATAGCTTTATATTGTGAGTTCCAAGGTAACAAGTATCTTTCTTTTTGAGCGTCAGTAGATGTTTTGCCAGTTGCATATTTTAATCCATTACCTATAGGGTCTGAACTTGCAGTAGCACCAATGTTATAGAAATTGTAAAAGCCTGAATAATCAGTACCGTCTTTTGCTTTATATATACCACTTGTTGAGCCACTACCATTTTTACCTACTTCCTGAACAGTACGGGAAGCAAGATGGTATGGACTTACATCAGCAATCTGACCAGCATTGATATACGCTTGGGCATATAAGATTTTCTCGTCAGTTGGTTTTGTTATTTCAACGTTATCCATAAATGAACCTGTTAAAATCTTTTTAACGCCATCAAGAGTTTGTGTCTTTTCGTCATACGATAATGCCTCAAACATAAAGATATGTTGTTCATTGAGGAAGTTACGAGGGTCCATATAATATGCAATCAGTTGCGCGTTTGCCTGATACCAACCAGTTTCATTATCAGGATTATACCATGTATCAGCACGCCAGTTATAAGCACCAGATTGAGTTGAGCGGTAAGATAACGGATAAGAAGAATGAACCACATTTGTACCAAATGCACACTGGGCACCGGTAGAAAAAAGACTATTCCATTCAATACCTGTATCATAAACAACAAAGTTCCAATCGGGATGAACTGCAAGAAGTTGTTCAATGTATGACTTGTATTCTTCAGGCACATTTTCAAGTGTTCCTGAATTTGTATTAACTATAACCAAACTTGCAGAAACATAGCCTGTATATTTTGTACCATCTCTTACAATCGTTATTTTATACCAAATAGGATTGCTTGTATCATTATTTGAGGATTCGTGTTCTGAAAGAATTGTAACAACATCATCTTTCCATAACGCAAAAAGATTACCATATTTATCAACAACCTGAGCATGATTAGTTCCGGGGCCTGACCTCAACCTTGCTGTTGTAGTAATAACGCCTGTTCTAGTTTCAGTTGCGTTTACAAAGAAAAATGCAGAAAAAGAAAACAGCATAGATATAGTTAAAACTACTGAAACAATGCTTTTGAAAATACTGTTTTTCATTTTCTCACTTCCTTGACAATTTATATGATTATTTTACCAAAAATCACTATAATCGTCAAGATACATATATTGCCAACTATGAAATAATATTAAGTTTTTCCTGCTTCAAATTTTCATTAAAATCACTCAATAAATACTCACAGGAATAATACGAATAACCATTTAGATTTTTATTATTATTGATTATTGATATTTGTCTTTTAAGAATATCTGTATTATCAACCCATTCACTACTGCCTGATTTTGCATAACTGTCAATTTTACCTGACTTGTAAATTGAAAGTCCTATTGCTATTTTAGTGTTATCAGTTTTAAGTTCAAGCCATTCATTAAGTACAGTTTCAAATGGCATTTTTTCGTGTTCAAACCCAAAATAGATTTGAGGGATTAGATAATCTGCATAACCTTTTTGTGACGCCCACAACTTTACATCTGCATAATGAGAGTTATAATCAGCATTAATGTTTGCTGACGGGCTTATCGAAAAACACAAATCCGTATTATATGATTTTACAAGTGAATATATTGAAGTTATAAGGGAGTTTACATTTTGTCTTCTGAAATCTGCAAGTGATAACACGCCACCATTTTTTATATACTCATTGTATATTTCATTATCAATATTTTCACTTGTTGTAGGATAAAAATAATCATCAATGTGTATTCCGTCAACTTTGTAATTATCTAAAATTTCTTTTATTCCATCTAAAACATATTTTTGCACTTCAACATAAGCAGGGTTATAAAAAATACTGTTTTCTGTAATTATTAGTCTTTGGTCGTCGGGATTTTGTGAATACCACTTACCTGCCAAAGTGTTTATATTGATTAAATCTGTTTGATTATCTTTGCGTATTCTATAAGGATTCACCCATGCGTGAATTTCAATATTAAAATCTTTAGTGCAATCAATAAAAGATTGCAAAACATCAAATTTAAGTTCATTATTATCATTCACACAATATTCGCTTGGTGGATATATCTTTGAACTGTAAAAGCAATCGTCAAACGCTCTTGAATGAAGAAAAACTGTATTTATATTATATTTTGCAAAGTCTTTAAGCATTGAAATAATTTTTTCATTTAATTGTGTTTGATTATCACAATCTTTAATTATATTTTGTATTTCATTATAGTTAATCCACACACCTATAATATTTTCATTTGGTGTTTGGGGTAGTTCTGTGTTTTCTTTTGTTGTACTTTCGCAACCTGTAAATAAAAATATAATAATTAAAATTAAAGCTAAAAATTTCTTCAAAAAATCACCTATTTTTTATAAAAAAGTATTGACAATTAAAAAAAATATGATATAATAACAGTAATCATTACTGATAAGGAGTGAGAACAATGGCGATTGAAAGACGAAGTAAACAACGCGAAGCAATTATTGAAAACTTGCAATCACGTTATGACCACCCTACTGCTATGGAACTTTATCTGTCAGTTCGTGAGGTTATACCAAATTTAAGCCTTGGTACGCTTTACAGAAATCTTTCACAACTTGAAGAATGTGGTATGGTTTTGAGAATACCTGACGGCGCTAATGACCGTTTTGATGGAAACGTTAATCCACACGCACATTTTAAGTGTTCTGCTTGCGGTAAAGTATATGATTTAATGTCATTCAAAAATGACACTGTCACCTTCTCTGATGAGATTGTAAGTTATGTAACAAATTACAGTTTAATGGCATTTGGAATGTGCAAAAACTGTAACAAATCAAATTAAATTATTTTTTGGAGGAAAAAACTATGAAAAAATTTGTATGCTCAGTATGTGGTTATGTTCATGAAGGAGATTCAGCACCTGAAAGATGCCCACAGTGTAAAGTTCCTGCTGACAAGTTCAACGAGGTTAAAGAAGACGAAAGAACTTGGGCTGCTGAACACGTTGTAGGTGTTGCAAAAGGTGTTCGTGAAGATATTATTATGGACCTTCGTGCAAACTTTGAAGGCGAATGTTCAGAAGTTGGTATGTATCTTGCAATGGCAAGAGTTGCACACCGTGAAGGCTATCCAGAAATCGGTCTTTACTGGGAAAAAGCAGCTTATGAAGAAGCAGAACATGCAGCTAAATTTGCAGAACTTCTTGGTGAAGTTGTAACAGACAGCACAAAGAAAAACCTTGAAATGAGAGTTGACGCTGAAAACGGTGCAACAATGGGTAAATTTGACCTTGCAAAACGCGCTAAAGAACTTGGTCTTGACGCAATCCACGATACTGTTCACGAAATGGCTCGTGACGAGGCAAGACACGGTAAGGCTTTTGAAGGTCTTTTGAACAGATATTTTAAATAAGATATACACTATATGAAAACACCCACACCTGATAAACAGGTGTGGGATTTTTTTGCAAATATTCAATTTGCACGATTACATATAATTCTCATTATGGGTAATCGTATGTGACATGAGTTTCGCTACCAGCTGTGCAAGTTACTTTAATTCTGTACTCGCTGAAAACATTGATAAGTCTGGTTTCTTCAAGAGAAAGAACAGTGCCTGTACCAGATTTAGTCCAAGTTTCAAGTGTTTCATAACCAGATGATTTCTCTTTTTGCAATTCAATCTTAATATAAAGTGATGTAGATGTTTTTGCTGAAAGCACAACAGAAGATGTTGAATTCAATCCGCTAATAGTGAATGATGTGGCAACTGAACTAATTGTAGTAAAACGAGGTGTTGCAACAGGCTCCTCAGTTGATTCTGCATAAGCATAAATTGAAAAAATAGAAATCAGCATTGTAAGAATTAAAATAATACTAAATGATTGTCTAATAGTTTTCAATACAATTTCACCCCCTAATTTATTATAAATCGAAACTAGAAGAATCTTTGTTACTTGTTATTTTACTGTTTCTGCAATCTTAATCAACTCATTTATAGATAAATTAGCGTCAATCTTAAATATATAATCATTTTTATTCCAAATCACACAACAATTGCCATATAAATCCGTGCTATATGAGTATAGAGTATTATTGTATGTTACATGTTGAATGTCTACATTTTCTGTATCAAATTCCACTTTCATCGTTGATGCATATTTATATAGGGCTATATAATAATTTGCATCATTTGAATCATACTGAAAATAACAATGTTTTGAATAATACTCTTTTTTAGTCAACTCAAACC
>CALBKQ010000068.1 GCA_937895645.1 uncultured Clostridia bacterium | reverse complement strand
ATATATGCCTTACCCGGTGATTTGCCACGACCACTTCTACCTACCACCTGAGTAATCAAGTCAAAAGCTCTTTCACCACTTTTATAATCATCATTAAAAAGCATTTGGTCAACGCTTAATACGCCCACAAGTGTTACATTCTCAAAATTCAATCCTTTGGCAACCATTTGAGTACCGACAAGAATATCATACTCGCCCCTACCAAAACTGTTAAAGTTTTCTTCATAAGAGTATCGAGAATTGATTGTATCAGTGTCCATTCGCAAAATTCTTGCATCAGGTACAATAAGACTTAATTCTTCTTCAAGTTTTTGCGTACCTGCACCCACAAACTTCAAAGTATTATTATTACAATTACTGCATTGTTTTGTATATGGAACAGAATAACCACAATAATGGCACATTAATCTGCCATTTTTTATGTGATAAGTCATTGAAATACTACAATTTGGACAAGTTGCAACTGTACCACATTCAGTACAAGAAACATAAGTATTGTATCCGCGACGATTAAGAAGTAAAATACACTGTTTACCGTTGTCAATTGTTGACTTAATTTCATCTGCAAGTTTCTTGCTTACATTTTCAAGAACCATATCGCTCTGGTAAGTTGTATCTATAGTTTCAACTGCAGGAAGAATAGCATTACCATATCGATTTTTAAGTTTGAACAATGAATATAGACCATTTTGCGCTTTTGTATATGTATCAATCGACGGAGTTGCTGATGACAACAATAATAATCCGTTATGACAACCTATTCGGTATGACGCTACTTCACGAGCGTGATATCGTGGTGACATTTCTGATTTATATGTATGTTCTTGTTCTTCATCAATAATTATTAAACCAATTTTATCAAAAGGTGCAAAAACAGCAGAACGAGTGCCTACAACTATTTGTGCCTCACCACGCTTAATGCGTTTCCATTCATCAAGTCGCTGTCCTAATGACAATGCACTATGAAGTACTGCAACCTTACTGCCATATCTTTCATAGAAAATAGAGAGCAACTGTGGTGTAAGAGAAATTTCAGGAATCATTACAATAATTCCTTTATCATCTTTCAATGCTTTGTCAATTAGTTTTAGATAAACTTGTGTTTTTCCACTTCCTGTAACGCCGTAAAGCAAAGCACCTTTAGCGGTGTTTTCTTTATAAAGTGACACCAAACCTTCAAAAGCGTTATTTTGCTCTTTTGATAAAACAATTTCATCACATTTAGGGTCATCAACATCACTATATGGTGAGCGGTAAACTTCACTATCAAAAACTTCCACAATGCCTTTGTTTTCAAGTGCTGAAACAACGGCTGAAGTAAAACCTGTAAAATAGCATATTTCTTTAACAGAAGCCATTCCTACATCATTTAACACTTTAATGACTTCTTTCTGCTTTGCAGTAATTTTACCAAATTCACTTAAATCGTCATCAATACAAACTTTAAGACGCACCATTTTCACAGTAGCGTCACCTGTTCTGCGTTGTGCATCAACATTACGCAATAAGATACCTTTTGATACCATGGTATCAAGTATTTCATCAATTTTAGTTAATGAACAGGATTTAGATATAGCATCACTTTTAACATAACTGTTTTTGTCTTTTAGGTAGTCAAAAACAGCTTTTTCTTTATCATCTGCAATTTCACCTGCATACTCACTGTTAACAGCATACAAAACGCTTACAGACATTGAAAAGCCTAATGGTAAAAACATTTTACATGCTTCAAAATATGTGCAGAAATACCTTTCATGCACAAAATTTGCAGTTTTAAGCATTTCATATGTGAGTAATGGCTCATCATCAAGAATACTATCAATTTTCTTAAGCCTTTTTTCGGTATTTTCAACCTTATTAACTGAGAAAATAATACCTACGCGTTTTTTTGACGAAGCGCCAAAAGGAACTAAAACGCGCTTACCAGCACATATTTCAGAACATAAATAATCGGGAACAGAATATTCGAATAACATGTCAAAGGAATATGCTGTATTTTCAACAGCAACCTTTGCAACCGTTAAATCTTTCATAATCTGCCCCCTTTGCTAAAAGTTATTAAGTTATAATTATATATTTCTGATTTCTTCAGGCTCTACAACTTCATATTTGCCGTTGATAATTTCATCAAGAGCAAGGCTGACTGGCTTTTCTTCAAGAATTTCACCGTTTTCCTGTGCGTCACCTGCAATTTCTCTTGCACGTTTTGCAACAGCAGTTACAAGAGAATAACGACTTGTTTTGTTTTTAAGTACATTTCTTAAATCTGGATTAAACATTATTTATTACCTCACTTATATAATTTATGTAAAATATCCAAAACATTTTCAGATGCTTTTTCCAAATCATCATTGACTACTAAATAGTCATAATCTTTGCTGTGTCCAATTTCGTCCTGTGCAATTTCAAGACGTTTTTGAATATCAGACTCATCTTCTGTTCCTCTTGAACGAAGTCTTTGTTCAAGTTCTTCCATTGATGGTGGCATAATAAAAATGCCAACTGATTCAGGATAAAGTTTTTTAATATTATTTGCACCCTGAACTTCGATTTTCAAAATGACGGTTTTGCCTTCACTAAGCCATTTATCAACAGGTGCCTTAGGTGTACCATAAAGGTTCTGACCATAACGGGCAAACTCAAGAACTTCATTGTTATCAATCATTTTTTCAAATTCGGGTAGAGAAATGAAATAGTAATCCTTACCATCAATTTCATTTTCACGAATACCACGTGTTGTTAAAGAAACAGATTTTTGAAGTGATTTATCTTTCGCAAGTACAATCTCTAACACTGTATCTTTGCCAACACCTGATGGTCCTGAAAACAACACGAGAACGCCCTTATTATTCTCCATAAGTTGTGCCCTCCTCAACAGTTTCTGTACGGCTGAGTATTGTTTCAGCTTTAAGATATGTTGCTACAATATGGTCACTATCCATTATAAGCACTGCATGTGTTTTTCTACCCTGAGTAGCATCAATAAGCATATGATTTTCTTTCGCCTGAGCAATTATTCTTTTTACTGGTGCAGAGTCAGTTGAAACAACTGCTATTACTCTGTCAGCATTTACTGCGTTACCGAATCCTATATTTATAAGTTTCATATGCTACCTCATTCAATATTTTGAATTTGCTCACGGATTTTTTCAATTTCTGCTTTAATGTCGATTACATTACGAGCAATTGTAACGTCCTGAGCCTTTGAGCCGATTGTATTTGCTTCTCTGTTCATTTCCTGAACAAGAAAATCGATTTTTCTACCAATTGCTTCATTACTATCCATAAAGAGTCTTAACTGGTCAATGTGGCTGCGAAGTCTTACAGTTTCTTCAGCAACTGCAACTTTATCGGCAAAAATAGCACATTCAGTGAGAAGACGCTGTTCATCTAGTTGAACATCTGATAAAAACTCGTTGATTCTTGCAAGTAGTTTATCATTATATTCCTTAACAGTTTCAGGTGAGCGCTCTTCAATTATTGAAACTTTTTTAAGTATTTCATCAGCACGATACAAAACATCTGCTTTAAGTTTTTCACCCTCAGCCTCACGCATAGAAACAAACTTTGCAACCGCTTCTTCTGCAACCGTTTTAACGGCGTTCCAGATTTTTTCTTCATCTGCTTCTTGCTTATGTACAGCAAAAATATCGTTATTGCGAGCTAATGTTGAAAGAACCAAATCGTCACGAAGAGCTAAATCGTTTCTGTCTGCAAGTTCATTTAATGCTTTAATATATGAAGCCGCAAGTGAATGATTTACAAGGATTTCAACTTCACCATCTTCAAGATTTTCAACTGAAACATAGCACTCAATTTTGCCACGAGCAACAAGTGTGCTGATAAAACTCTTTAATTTTTCATCAAGGAAACCATAGTTTCTTGGTACACGTGAATTAAATTCAAAATAACGATGATTAACACTTCTGAGTTCAACAGTAATGTTCATTGTATCAATCGTCATTTGTGCACGACCATAACCAGTCATACTTCTAATCATTTATATATCACTCCATATTATTTACAGCAACTACCTTTGAGCAAGGTTGGAATATCACCGCTGTAAACTCCATTATTATTTTCAAATCCAAGATGTGTGAGAACATCACTGATTTCACTGATTTCACAATGTGCCATATATGCATTTCTGTTAGCACAGAAATTAAGTGATGCACGAAGAAATCCTTCAACAAGAAGCTTGTCCGAATAATCACAATTAACTTTATGAATGTAACAATTATATTCATTAACACTCACAAGGCATCTGCCAACAGGATTTTTATCTTCGTCAAGCCCTATATAACAACCATATATACAATTGTCAAATAGAAACTCGGGAAATTCAGTTTTTAATGTCTCAATATCTGTTATAGGTTTATAAAAAATCATTATTTTTGACTCTTTCTATCAAGTGATGCTGCAACTGTAAGTTTATGCACTTCTTCGTCAGTAAGATTTCTCCAGTCACCTTGTTTAAGCATACCAAGTTTTATTGAACCAATCTGGGTACGCTTAAGTCGGGCAACTTCAAGACCTAAAGCATCACACATTTTTCTTATTTGTCGGTTTCTGCCTTCATAAATAATAATTTCAAGAACTACTCTGCCCTCTTTTTTCTCAATAACACGAACTTCAGAAGGCATTGTCATTCTACCGTCAATTTCAATACCGGTTGTAAGTTTTGTAATCTGTTCTTCATTGATAGATGGACGGATGGTAACTCGATATGTTTTCGGAACATGATGTGTTGGATGAGTAAGAGCATTTGCAAACTCACCATCATCAGTTAAAAGTAATAAACCTTCGGAATCCCGGTCAAGTCTGCCAACAGGATAAACACGTGTACCTACATCTTCTACAAGTTGAGCAACACATTTTCTACCCATTTCATCACTTAAAGTTGTAATAAACCCACGAGGTTTATGAAGCATAATATATGTGTTCTTTTTGCTTTTAACAAGTTTTTTACCTGAAACAACAACTGTATCACGTTTAGGGTCAACTTTATCACCAATAGATGCAGGCTTACCATTCACTTTAACTTTACCAGCTGCTATTAACTCTTCTGCTTTTCTTCGAGAAGCAATACCACATTCAGAAATGTATTTCTGAAGTCGGATTTTATTATCTGCCATAATTCACCTAAAACCTTTAATTTTTGCTCATAATTTCAACAGTTTCTGACGCACAAATCGGTACTTCTGAAATTTTGATGTTATTCTGATAGAACTCTATTTTTCCTACTATATCACCTTTATATACAGGTGCATACTCAAACTGTCTGATATATATTTTATCAATATATTCTAAGTTATTAACCGTTGTTGTATATTGTGGAACAATTAACATTTCAATATCTATAAAACTCTTTGTACCGCCAACAATTTTTAGCTTAATATCACTAAAATCTTCAAATAACTGAAATGAGTTAACATTTTCAAAAGCATAGTCATACATTTTTATGTGGTCATTCCAGTCGTCAGGTGCATTAAGAGTAACTGCGACCAATGTTTTGCCATCTTTACATACTGCTGACACCAAGCACCTGCCACTCTTTTTAGTAAATCCGGTTTTTATGCCAAAAGCACCGTCATAAATGTCTAAAAGTTTATTGTGGTTTGTGAAAACTCTTCTATAAGGTGGATTACCATAATAAACCACATCACTTTCATCTTCACAAATACTCTTGAACTCAGGATTTTTAATTGCGTAAGCACCCAGTACTGCCATATCAAAGGCAGTAGAATAATGATTCTCGCCATCAAGACCAGAGGGAGTTTCAAAAGAAGTTGCGTACATTCCAATTTCTTTTGCTTTATCGTTCATCATCTTAACAAATTCAGGTATACTTCCACCTACAATATGAGCCACTGCGTTAGCGGCATCATTACCAGATTCAAGCAACATACCCTTAACAAGAGTTTTAAGTGAAATCTCATCACCGTCAATAAGACCGATTGAACTACCCTCGACAGCAATCATATCAGTTGTCACTTTCTGCATTTCGTCAACAGCACCAAATTCAAGCGCTAATACAGATGACATTATTTTTGTTGTACTTGCCATAGGAAGTTGCTCATTCATATTTTTTGCATAAACAACTTCCAGTGTATCGGCACAAATGACAACAGCAGATTTAGCCGAAATCTCTAGTGGCTTTTCAGCAGATACAAAAGTGCTCAATGTAAATATTAAAACACAAGTTAGAAATATAGATATTATTTTTTTCATTATTAATCACCAAAATATAATATGCCTTTTGGTGACTGATAAGAATTATTTATTCAGCAGCTGTTGTTTCTTCAACTTTTTCAGCCTCAACGCCTGCTACTGCTGTGTTGAAAACTTTATCCATTTTTGCTTTATTTACAGCGTTTGAAACTTTATCAAACATTTCTGGTACAAGACCTACGATACGCTCTGCAGCATTATCAAATGCAGTAATGTGTTTAATATCAACATTACCATAAGCATCAATTACAAGGAATGCGATAGGCATAATTGTAACACCTGCACCACCGCCGCCGCCAAAAATATCCTGATTTGATTTTGATGGAAAATCTGAACCACCTGATGCAAAACCATAAGTTACTTTTGAAACAGGAATAATTGTAACGCCACCTTCAACTTTCATTGGTTCACCAATGATTGTGCTGACATTAACAAGGTCTTTAACCTTTTCAATTGTAGTTTCAAGAATTCCTGCTGCTGATGATTTTTCTTTCATCATAAAGCACCACCTTCATTTATATTTTCATTGTTTTTTGATTTATCTTTAATTCCCATTAGGAATTTGAGAACAACTTTAATAAGTAATCTGAACACAAGTACAATAAGTGCGTTCAATATAAATATTGGTCTTACTGATACTGAAAATGCAAACTCTGCTTTATTTTTGTTACCTAAAAAATCAGGTTCAATTTCAACATCATATTTTTTTACAGTCAGATTTGTGCATATAAAAGACATTGCCGGAAAAACTTTCTGACAAATACGTCCATACTCAAGTGCAGTCTCTGCAGCATCACACCCACCTGTAACTGTCATCCACAAATATAATTCTCTCAATACAATATGCTTTTTGAATGAGTGCATAAGCTTACCTAATGCTTTACCTACATTATTGATTAACTGAATTACGCCGTCAAATCCTTGATTATTATAAAATTTAACAAAAATATTTTCTTTCTTTTCTGTTGGTGTTTCTGGTGTAACTTCTTCGGTTACGGCTTTTTCTTTTTTCTCTTTAGGTGCTTTTTCTTTTTTAGGTTTATCTTTCTTTTTAACTGGTAAAATGTCTATTTTTAAGAATAACCATTTAACATTTAATCTAAACTCATCAAAAAATTCACCATTCACAGTAATACGGATACTGAGTACAAGTACAATAAATCCAATTATACCGAGAAATATGTATAAACCTGTCAATAAAAACACCTCCTATAAGAAATTTGATATATTTTATTCAACTATAACATTGTCTTTTGTTTCTTCAATGGTTTCAGTTTCTTCCTTTTCACCTTCTGGAATTGCAGGAAGTTCGTCAAGAGATGATATTGAGAAACAACGAAGGAAATCAGGGGTTGTGCCATAAATAAGCGGTCTGCCCGGCAAGTCGAGTCTACCCTTTTCTTCAATAAGTTTTTTCTGACAAAGTGTAGAAATTACACCACTGCAATCTACACCTCGTACCTGTTCAACAAAAGACTTGGTAACAGGCTGATTATATGCAATAACTGCTAAAACTTCAAAAGCTGCCTGAGATAATGGTGTGTTTTTGCGAAGTTCCAAAACATCACGAATAACCTCCGCGTATTCTGTTCTTGAAGATAACTGATATTTGTCACCAAGTTTTAACACTGTAATACCACTGTTACGCTCATCGAGTTGTGCAGAGAGGTTATATAAAACCTGTTCACATACTTCAGGCTCAACCTTTAGTGCCTCTGCGATTCTTTCAAGTTCAATCGGCTCACCTGAAGCGAACAAAATTGCTTCAATAGCCGCTTGTAATTTACTTGCTTTCATTAATTCCATTCCTCACTAACTTCCGAATAATCAGAATCTAAAAGTTCAACCTGGGTTTCTTCACCGTCACCAATAACTTTAACCTTTTTTGATTTGGTAAGCTCAAGTACTGCTAAAAAAGTAGCAACAATATCTGAACGGGACTGAGCATCATCAAACAATGTGTTAAGTTTTGCCTTTTGACCTTTTTTAGTTAACTTCTTAAAGATATTTGAAATCTTTGAGCCAACTGAAACAACTTTTTTAACAACAATTTCACGGAATGCTTCAATTGGTGGTGGTAACTGACGAAGTTTTTTACCTGCCGCCGAAACATAAGCACTAAAAAGTTCTTCAGGGTCATGAAGACGCTTATAAGTCTGGTCAGGGTCAATTTTTTCAGGTTGTCTTATAAATGTACCAAATCCTTCAGTATTTTCTGAAAGTTTATTAGCCAGAAGTTTCATATCTCTGTATTCAATCAATTCACCCTGAAGTTCTTGTTTCAACTCCTCAGCTTCGGTATATACCGGCAACAAGGAAACTGATTTAAGATACACCAAACGAGCCGCCATTTCAAGAAACTCGGCAGCAACATACATATCTTCCTCTTGCATCTGACGAACATAATCAACATATTGTTCCACAAGCGTTACAATAGGAATATCATAAATATTCAGTTTATGCTTTGAGATTAAATGCAAAAGCAAGTCCATTGGACCTTCAAATACATCTAACTTATAAGAAATCTTTTCCATAAACTATCCTTTATTTTTATCAGAATGGTAAACTTGCAATTTTTACAAATAATTGAATGAAAAAATACGAAATTGCAGATAGAGGTCCTGAAAGGACACCTGTTGCAATCAATATAAACACAAGAATTACAATATATCTTTCATACTCTAAAAACTTATAATAATATTTCGCAGGTATAAGTAACTGCAAAATTCTTGAACCATCAAGTGGTGGAATAGGAAGCAAGTTGAATACTGCAAGATTTATATTTATTGAACCTGCAAAAAAGAGAAAATAGAATATTGCACTGAATAAAATTGTTTCTGCATAAAACAAATTTGAATACACTGTTGCAAGTGCAATAAAAATGAATCCCATAATTAAATTTGATATAGGCCCCGCAATGGCGGTTAAAGCCATACCTTTTTTAGAGTCCTTAAAATTACGAGGATTTACACTTACAGGTTTTGCATAACCAAAGCCAAAAAGAAAAATCATAATTGCGCCCATAGGTGAAATATGAGCCATAGGATTAAGTGTTAAACGACCTGCAAGTCTTGGAGTCTGGTCACCCAATTTTGTAGCAATTAATGCGTGTGCATATTCATGTATAGGCATTGTGCAGAATACAACAAACAATCGTGAAAAGAGTTTAATGATTAAATCAAGCATATCAAAATCTTTGCTGAATAAATCAAAAAGCATAAAAATCCCCTTTCATTTCTAAATAAATATTATATTCCAAAAGTTACAATTCTGTCAATATTATTGAAATCATAAATTACTTGTTTCTCAGAATATTTACCATTGAACAAGCTAATTATACATTCACTTTGTTCTTCACCACATTCAAGGGCAATATATCCATTCTTTTTTACCTTTGAAACCCATTTTTCTGACATACAGCGGTAAAAATCAAGACCATCTACTCCACCATCGAGTGCAGTTACAGGTTCAAAATGAACTTCTTTTTGTAATCCTTCTATTTCACTTATAGGAATATAAGGCGGATTTGAAAGAATAATATCTGCCTGAGGCATTTGTGAAAAATCAAAATTAAACAAATCGCCTTGTATTACATAAGCATTATCAAGGTTATATTTTTCTTTGTTGGCTTTAAGATATTTCAATGCACCATCCTCTTTTTCGAGAAGATAAACATTTGCATCTTTTCTGTGCTTGGCAACCGTAAGACCTATACAACCACTACCTGCACACAAATCATATATAACCGGAGACTTTATATCTTTAATCTTTTCAAGGGCAAAATCAACAAGCATTTCAGTTTCTGGTCTAGGAATCAAAACACCTGTACCAACATTAAAAGTTAAATCATAAAAATCCCATTTACCAAGTATGTATTGTAATGGCTCACCTTTTTTACGGCGATTAATAACACTTTCAACTATATTGATTTGTTCGTCAGTTGCTAAATTGTCATTAAAATATATTTTCGACTTTGAAACACCTAATAAATCTTCAAAAATACAGATTGTATCAAATTCAGGTGAGTCAGTAAAGTTCAACCTTTCTTTACAATAACAAAATAATTCTATAACTGTCATCTAATTTTATCATCCTCAGGATTATCAGTAATAACAGCCTTGATTGATTCAATTGCAACCTCAATAATATCGTCTGTAGGCTCAACTGTAGTAATTCGTTGCATAAACAAACCTGGTGCCGATAACACTTTCACAAGGATATTTTCGTGTTTACCAGCATATTTTATAAACTCATAACCTAGACCCATTACAAGTGGCAAAACAGCAACTTTAATTGCAATCCAAAGTAATCTGTTGACTTCAGCAAGTCCCGGGAAGATAAGTACAAGCGCAGAAGAAACAAGAACGCTGATAATAATCATAACAAACATAAAACTTGTACCACAACGAGGATGAAAACGTGACATTTTACGAACATTTTCAACTGTTAATTCAAGAGCATTTTCATAACAGAAAATTGTCTTATGCTCTGCACCGTGATACATAAATACTCGTTTAATCATTGACATTCTTGATACCACATACATGTAAAGAACGAAAATTATCATTCTTAATATACCTTCAAGTAAAGGGTGAAATCTTTGAATATCAGTATTTCTTAAAATGTAATCGTCTAATAAATCGACACCTAATGTTGGTAAATACATAAATATTACAAACGCAAGTCCAACACCGAGTATTGCAGAAATAACGCCGACAACTGCCATCATTTTTTCTCCCATATGGTCAGTAAGCCAACGGTCAAGTTTAGACATTTCTTCCTCTTTTTCTTCTTCGGTCATTGTTTTGTCAGCTGATTTCATAAGGTATTTATAGCCTGTTGTCATTGATTCAATAAAACCTGCTACACCTCTAATAATAGGCCAACCTAAAACTTTATATTTATTTTTTAATGGTACAAAAGGTTCTACTTCTGTTTCAATTGTACCGTCAGGTAAACGTACAGACATAGCGTTACCTTTTGGTCCACGCATCATAATTCCTTCTATTAATGCTTGTCCACCTATTGAAGTCATCTTTTTCTCCATAAATTTCTTTTTCTCCTTTCCTTTTTATTTTAATATATCTCATTTTATATACGAAATTTATTATATAAAATCATCCTTAAAAAATCAATAATTTTCCAACAATATTAGACG
>CALBKQ010000067.1 GCA_937895645.1 uncultured Clostridia bacterium | reverse complement strand
TGAATTACTGTTGAATTTTCAATTTCAACGTGGTGATAATGGTCTTCCCAGATGTCACGAACTTCGCCCTCAAAATTAATGTTGATTGCGCTTTCTTCGTGAGGAACAAGCCACACGTCGCCACCAGGAAGCCAGAAGTCAGGAAGTTCTGTCTGCCAACCATCAACAAGTTTCTGTTTGAAAATACCATATTCATAAAGGATTGAATAACCTTTTGCAACATAACCTTGTGTTGCAAGGCCGTCAAGATAACAAGCCGCAAGACGACCAAGACCACCGTTACCAAGACCTGCGTCCGGCTCACAATCATAAATTGAGTCCATTTTGATACCGTAGTCTTTTAATACGCTTTCAAAAACTTTTGTAAGATTTAAGTTGTAAAGGTTGTTTTTAAGTGAACGTCCCATAAGGAATTCCATACAGAGATAATAAACTCTTTTTGTTCCTTTTTTAGAGCCCTCTTTTGAAAACTCTGCTCTGCCCTGACTCATCATATCACGGACAATAAGTGAGATTGCTTTATAAAATTGCTCATTTGTTGCTTCGTCGGGATTTACGCCGATAAAATGAGAAAGTTTTGATTCAACAAGTTCTTTTGCTTGTTTCTTTGTAAGGCTATAATTCATACAAATCCTCCAAAAAAATTTATAAAAAACATTAAAAATTAAAGTCTGTTTGTATATTTTACACTAAAATCAAGTGTTTTTCAACTGTAATGAACTATTTTTTTGAAATATATTAAAAAATATTTTTGGAAATTAAAAATCACCACAGATTTCGTTAAAAATCTATGGTGATTTATTATTTTTTTATTGTTTAAATTGTTGCGCTACCTGTATGATTCTTGTAGCCCTTTGTTTGCCATACAACTGTGAAATTGTTGCCTTCTCTTATGTAGTAGTCATAACATTTAGAAGGTACGTTTGGTCCGTATTCAACAAATCCGTCAACTTTATTGTTGTTTTTATCAGTAAGACGACGAAGACCTGATTCAATACCATCTGCCATATCACTATCAAATGCTTTAAGAGTTGCCACAACAACACTTGCACTCGAGTTACCGTTTGCAACAGCACCTACTTTGAATCCAGTAAGCCACCAGTGTGCCTGCTCTTCTCGATAGAAAAGACGCTTGCTATTTCTGAAATCTTTACTTGTACGATAATATTCAAAACTCATATCAAGAAGATTCTCGTCTTCGGCACAGTCGTAGAAATCAGATGTTGAGTCAGGTTTTTTTGTATAAACGCCCAATTCAGCACCTTCAAGAATACCATACTGACCTTTCCACCACTGAAGTCTCCAAAGAAGACCGTTGTACTCAAAGTCTGCTTTAAGAGTTGTATATTTCATACTTGCATAAGCAGCTGCATCATCATAAATATCGCCAAATCCGAAATGACGCTGCCAAGGATTTAATGTTGAATAATAAACTTGTTGTTCTTCATCATAAGCATAACCCGCATCAGTAAGTGCTTGTTGCAAGTCTTCTTTAGTAATTGTTGAACCTGTTGTTGATGGAACTTTTGTTGTTGTAGGTTTCTTTGTTGTTGTTTCTTTTGATGGTTGTGTTGTGGTAGTTGTTGTTGTAGTAGTTGTTGATGGGTCATCCCACTCAACACCATCAAAGTCTACAAGGTCATCTTCTACATCAGGGCCCTGAACATCAGCTGGCTTTGTAATTTCTTCATTAGGGTCTTTTGTGTTATCACAAGCCGTGAAACAACAAACCATCATAACAAGTGCCATCATAGCGGCAAATATTCTTAAAAGTGTAGATTTCATATATAATCCCTCCACAAAAATCTCTAATCGCAACTTATTATCTCATAAAATAGCGTTGTTGTCAACATTTTCGCTATATTCACATAACCGTAACTTTTTTGTAATTGCTTTTTTATGTTGGTTGTGATAATATATATTTCATATAATACAATAATATATGGAGTTAAAAACATGAATTTAATTCGCGATATTTCCCTTTATGAATCAGGTCAACGCAAAATTGATTGGGTAAAGGCTCACATGCCTGTACTTCGCAGTATAGAGAATGATTTTATTGATACAAAACCTTTCAAGAACTTAAAGGTTGCACTTTCAATCCACCTTGAAGCAAAAACTGCTTACCTTTGCACTGTACTCGCTGCTGGTGGTGCAGAAATGTATGTTACAGGCTCAAATCCACTTTCAACACAAGACGACGTTGCCGCAGCCCTTGCACACAACGGGCTTAATGTGTTTGCATGGTACAACGCAACAAGTGAAGAATATATGTCACATCTTCGTGAAGTTATCAAGGTAGGCCCCGATGTAATTATTGATGATGGTGGTGACCTTGTAAATCTTATTCACAACGAATACCCTGAACTTTTATCTAAAGTTATGGGCGGTTGCGAAGAAACAACAACAGGTATTATCCGTCTTGTTTCAATGGCAAAAGATGGGGCACTTAAATTCCCGATGATTGCAGTAAACAATGCAAAATGTAAATATCTTTTTGATAACCGTTACGGTACAGGTCAATCTGTATGGGACGGTATTAACCGTACAACAAACCTTATTGTTGCAGGTAAAAAAGTTGTTGTTGCAGGTTATGGTTGGTGTGGTAAAGGTGTTGCTATGAGGGCAAATGCACTTGGTGCACAGGTAATCGTTACTGAAATTGACCCTATTAAAGCTATGGAAGCAAGGATGGACGGTTTCTCTGTAATGGAAATGGTTGACGCTGCAAAAGAAGGCGATTTCTTTGTAACTGTTACGGGTTGTAAGGATGTTATTACTAAAAAAGCTTTTGAGAATATGAAAGATGGTGCCATTTGCTGTAATGCTGGTCATTTTAATGTTGAAATCAATCTTCCTGACCTTGAAAAAATGGCGGTTGAAATTAAAAAACAGAGAAATAATATTATGGGGTATGTTCTCCCTGATGGTAGAACAATCAGCGTAATAGCCGAAGGCAGACTTGTAAACCTTGCCGCTGGTGACGGTCACCCTGCTGAAATTATGGATATGAGCTTTTCAATTCAGGCTCTTTGTGCAGAATACATTGTTAAAAACTACAAAGATTTAACCGCATCTGTAATTGATGTGCCTGAAGAAATCGATAAAAAAGTTGCACTCCGCAAACTTAACAGCTGGGGAACAGAAATTGATGTTTTAACCCCTGAACAAGAAAAATATGTAAACAGTTGGAACGTGTAAAATATGGATAATTATTTTAGATATCTAAATCAGAAATGTCCTGTTTGTGAGAACGAGTTTCTACCCACAGACGACATTGTAGTTTGTCCCTTATGTGGCACTCCCCACCACCGTGAATGCTATAAAAAGAACGGTGAATGTGGCAATTATGATAAGCATAACGAGGGCTTTTGCTGGGCACCTGAAGAAGTGGAAATGCAACCGGCAGAACAACTTGAAAACGAACAGCAAAACCCGCCTGAACAGTCACCTGCAAATGCATTTTTGGGTGTGAATCCGCTTTCTCAATTTCCACAAGAATTGGAAGAAGGTGTTTCAACAGAAGACGTTGCAGGATTTGTGCAGATTCACGCAATCAAATATATTCGCAATTTCTTCTATACAAAATCGGACAAAAAGACTTTCAGTTGGGCAGCATTTTTCTTTACTCCTTACTGGTTTTTCTACAGAAAAATGTATAAACTTGGTGCAATTTTTATGGCACTTACACTTTTGTTGACTGTTGGTTTTAACATTCTTCCACCTGTGCAGACTCTTTATAATGATATGACAGAATGGACAGAAAAATACAGTGTTGAAAATGCTGAAGATTTAACAGAAGAAGAGTTTCAACAAGCATATAGCGAACAACAAGAGTTTATTACAAATAACCCTACGGGTGTTGTTTTGATGCTTATACAAGGTGCACTTTCTCTTGCATTACAAATCTTTGTAGGCTTCAAAGCAAACAAATGGTACTATAATCACACTGTTGAAAACATCAAAAAAATTAAATCAGAAGAACCCGATGAGCAAAAGCAAAAACTTCTTTTCTTCAAAGCGGGTGGCGCAGGGGTAGGCGCAACTTTCCTTGCAATTCTCGCAAACAATATGATTGTTATGGCAATTGAAATGCTGTTGACATTTATAAAATAATTCTTCATTTAAGGAGATTGGTATTATGAAAATTACAAAGGCGATTATTCCTGCAGCAGGACTTGGAACAAGAGTTTTACCTGCATCAAAAGCAGTTCCAAAAGAAATGCTTAATATTGTTGATAAGCCTGCAATTCAGTATCTTGTTGAAGAGGCTGCAAAATCAGGTATTACAGATGTTCTTATTATCACAAACCGTGGCAAAGGTGTTATTGAAGACCATTTTGACCACGCTTATGAGCTTGAGGACAAATTAAGCAAAAACCCTGATAAGAAAGAACTTTACGAAGCAGTTCTTGAACCATCACAGCTTTGCAACACATATTTCCTTCGTCAGAAAGAAACAGGCGGTTTAGGTCACGCTGTTCTTTGCGCAAAAAACTTTGTAGGCAACGAGCCTTTTGCAATTCTTTATGGTGATGATGTTTTCATTTCTGATAAAGAGCCTGTTACGAAACAACTTATTAACGCTTATGAAAAATATGGTAAAGGCGTTGTTGGTGTTAAAGAGGTTCCAACAAAGGACGTTACAAAATACTGTTCACTTAAAGTTGAAGAAATTGAAGACAAGGTTTTTAACTGTACTGATATGATTGAAAAGCCAAAGCCTGAAGAGATTTTCTCAAACTACTCAATACTCGGTCGCGTTGTTATGCCACCTGAAATTTTTGATATTCTTGAAAACACACCAAAGGGTGCAGGTAATGAGCTTCAACTTACAGACGCTATGAAAACTCTTGCACAGACAAAAGGTGTTATTGCTCTTGATTATTATGGCACACGCTATGATATGGGTAATAAAATGGGTATTATGAAAGCAAACTGCGAAGTTGCTCTCAACCACCCGGAAATCGCAGACGATTTCAAAGCATACATTAAAGAATTAGCAAAGAACTTATAATTAAGCATAAAACAAAGGCGGTCAGTTGACCGCCTTTGTTTTTATTAT
>CALBKQ010000066.1 GCA_937895645.1 uncultured Clostridia bacterium | reverse complement strand
GTTTATCATTGTTATGATTTTCAATATATTCAATTGCAAAATCGTTTATTCTGTCTGCACGATATCCCTTAAAATCTATTTTATTCCCCTTTTCGTCAAACACATAACCATCATAGCCGTGAGAGGTAAATTCAAGCACATCAGCACCACGAAAATACTTATACCCCCACAAACGATTTTCAGGGATTGAAGTTTTTTCGCACTTAATATTTTCCCCACCATTTTTGCCAGAGGCAAGGTGCAACTTGCCTATATATGCAGTATCGTAACCATTTTCGTTAAAATAATCTGCAAGAGTTTTTGCGTCATCACGTAATGGTATTCCGTTTATGTGACAACCACATTCAGTAGGATAAACACCAGTCTGCAAACTTGCTCTTGCAGGACCACAAACAGGCTGACAAGTATAACAATTTTCAAAGAATGTCCCCTCACTTGCCAGTGCCATAAGATTAGGCATAATCTCGCTATTTACAGTATCATATCTTTGTTGGTCTGAAAAATAGAAAATAATATTATCTCTCATTTTTTATCTCCACAAATTTTATAAAATCATTATATCATAAATGTAAGATTTTACAACGATATTATTGAAAATATTGGTATGGTATGATACAATGTTTTGAAAATCTTTTAGGAGTGTTTATATGTATATTCTTAAATTAAACCCTGTTTTCAAAGATTATCTTTGGGGTGGTACTAAACTTCGTGACGAATACGGATTTGAGTCAGACCTTGCAAAACTTGCAGAGGGTTGGATGCTTTCTTGCCATAAAGACGGTGAAAATACAATCGAAAACGGTGAGTTTGCAGGAAAAACTTTAACTGAAGTTGTTAAATCAAATCCCGACTTTTTAGGTGAAAACGGAAAGAATTTTGAATACTTCCCTATTCTTATAAAACTTATTGATGCTAAAGACGATTTATCTGTTCAAGTACACCCTAACAATGAGTATGCAATGCGTGTTGAAAATGAATACGGCAAAACAGAATGTTGGTATATTCTTGACTGTGATGAAGGTGCTGAGCTTATTTATGGTTTCAATCGTGAAATAAGCAGTGAAGAATTCAAAAACAGAATTGCTGACAACACTTTCCTTGAAACTGTAAACAAGCTTAAAGTTAAAAAGGGCGATTTATTCTTTATTGAGGCAGGAACACTCCATGCAATCGGAAAAGGTATATTACTTGCAGAAATTCAACAAAACTCAAACACTACATACAGAGTTTATGATTATGGTAGACTTGGTGCAGACGGTAAGCCTCGTGATTTACACGTACAAAAAGCGATTGATGTTACAAACTGCACACCACCTACTCGCTCAACAAACCCTGAAGGCGAATTGGTTGAATATGAGGATTACTCAACACAGTTGCTTACAAAATGTGACTTATTCAATGTTAAAAAAGTTTCTGTAAAGAACATTTTTGATGGAGTTGCAGACGAAAATTCATTTGTATCTGTACTTGTAACTGATGGTACAGGTAAAATCGAAAATATTGACATTAAAAAGGGAGACAGTCTCTTTATTCCTGCAAACTATGGTACATTCACCATTTCAGGCAATTTAGAGGTAATTATTACAAGAGTATAAAATGAGAAACAGAACATTTACCGGCACTAAAATTGCTTGTTACATAGGTTATATTGTACAAGGAATAATAAATAATATTGCACCACTACTTTTTGTGATTTTCAGTGAAAAGTTTGATATAACATTAGGCAGACTTTCACTTTTAATCACAATCAATTTCGGTACACAGTTAGTGGTTGACACATTATCAATTAAGTTTGTTGATAAAATTGGTTACAAAAGACTTGCTATTCTTTCCCAAGCAGTAACTTTTGTTGGTCTTTCTTGCCTTTCAATACTACCAAACATACTCAATAACGCATATATTGGAATTGTAATTGCAATTATGCTTTCTGCTATTGGTAGTGGTTTAACTGAAGTTATTATAAGCCCCATTGTTGAGTCAATCCCCGGCGAAAAGAAAACAGCAGAAATGAGCTTATTACACTCATTTTACTGTTGGGGACAAGTTACAGTTGTTGCATTAACAACAATTATGATTAAGATTTTCGGCAACGATTTATGGTATATAGCCCCTGCTATTTGGGCTTTAATTCCTTTGTTTAATACTTTTAACTTTATTGGTGTACCAGTTGTACCTAATCTTACAAAAGAAGAAAAAACACCTTTTCTTAAAATGCTTTTATCGAAACAATTCATATTATGTATTGTAATTATGATTTGCTCAGGTGCTTCTGAAATTGCAATGTCTCAATGGTCATCATATTTTGCTGAAGCAGGTCTGAAAGTCAGCAAAATGACAGGTGATTTATTAGGGCCTTGTCTTTTCGCAATCTTTATGGGTACTGGCAGAATGATATTCGGTTTCATTGGTGAAAAAATTAATCTTAAAACTTCACTTTGTTGTTCAGCCGCTTTCTGTGGTGCTTGTTATATACTTACATCTGTAATTGAAAGTCCTATAATTTCGCTTGTTATGTGTGCTCTTACAGGTTTAAGCGTAAGTATTATGTGGCCTGCAACATTAAGTCTTGCTGCAAGATTATTTCCAAAAGCCGGTGGTGCTATGTATAGTGTAC
>CALBKQ010000065.1 GCA_937895645.1 uncultured Clostridia bacterium | reverse complement strand
ATGCTTGGGTTTGTTGGTCGCATTAAGTCGATTTGCTCTATTGCATAATCAAGGTCGAACTTGTGGAAACGACCAATAAGCACGTCAGTATGCTCTTCTTCAGTAGCCACCCAAGAAATACCCAACTCGTTGTTAGGTAGCATAATAATCTTGAATTTTTCGTCGTCATTTACTTCGGCAGTCTTGTTAAAAAATGCACGATACACATAAAACTGCTCGTATTCAATAGGATTGTTTTGAATACCTGTTGATGCAGGCATTTTTTGACGAAGAGGGGAGTTCATACCGCAAGCGTCAATAACAAGGTCAGCGTAGTATTCGCCCTTGTCTGTTTTAATGCCTACAACACGATTTCCAAAGAAAATTGGCTCTTCTACATTGTGCTTGTATTCGAATTTTACGCCTGCTTTAACCGCATAAGAGATGAGATATTTATAGATTTCGCGACGCTCCATCTGGATTTCTTTCTTATCGTCATCAGTATTCTGCGTAAGTGCAGTTTCCATAGCGGGACCATAGAAAGTAACGTCATTTTTAAGGTTATAAAGACTGTGGTCAGGAATAGGAAGACCTATTGCCAAAAGACCTTTTCTGTCAAAAATGTCCGTCCAGTCATAGCCCATTTTTGTTTTTGCATTACGCTCATAAACTGTAACATCGTAGCCCTTTTGAGCTAAAAGCATAGCGGCAGCAATACCACCATGACCGCCACCTGCAACAATAATTTTCTTTCCCATAAATAAATCCCCTTTGTAAGATTTGTATAAATTAATGGTAACATATTTTTAAGTGGATTTCAATAAAAAACAAAGACCTTATTTAAGGTCTTTGTTTTTTGCTGTATTGAGTGTTGAGATAAGAATTCGCTTGATTTCAAGGCAATCGTTAATAAGGGAGTGTCCTTCGTCTGTTGTAATATACTCTGATAATACCAAAAGTCTTAACCAATATTCTGTTTCGGCAGTTTCTTTTAAGGAAATTTGAAGTTTTGATATGAAATCAGCTTTGCTTATGCCATATACTGCTTCATTAGCGTTGGCGCCAATCGAAGTTGCACTACGAATAATTTGTTTTGAAATAATGTGTTCACATTTCTCTTTAACTAAATAATTATGAAGTTTTACAATTCGTGCAGAAAAAAGCAGTGATTTTTCCAGTAAAATATTTTCTTTCACATTCAAAGCCTCCTCAATTAAAGAAAAAAGAAAAAAGAATAGAGAATAAAGAATAATACAAAAGCTATACATTATTTCAATTTATTATTCTTTATTTATTCACTATTCCTTATTCTTTTAGGCTTGTGCTAACAAGCCGCTTTTGGTGGAGATGGCGGTAATCGAAGCTTCGCTTCGTTCGTTGCTTCGCAACCTTTCGCATTTGTATGTCCCTTTTGCTGACGCAAAAGATGGACTATGCGGTTTCGATTACCTAATTAAAAACAAAAACCCCGATTAAAATCGGAGTTTTTATTTCTGGTGGAGATGGCGGTAATCGAAACCGCGTCCGAAAATCTATTCCTGAAACTTTCTACGAGTGTAGTTTATCTATTGTCATTCCCTACGGGACAGCCGACAAACAGGCATTCCTTTCAGTAGCCCTGTGATGTGTGACGGACTACAAGGCGGTTATCCGTTCACATTTACTGCTAAATGACACTCCGTACCGGGCCGCAGTTCTCCCGGGGGAATGCTCGCCGCTAATTAAGCAGCAAGAAGTACTTTTTCGTTTTTGTCGTTTATTTTTGATAAACCGTCCGTTTTATAGTGGTCAGACTCCACTACTCGCTTATCGCAGTTCAAAATCCCCGTCGAAATCCTTTCATCCCCGTATATACAATTATGAATTATGCATTACGAATTGAGAATTATCTCGTTTGTTCTTTTAACGAGCGCTCGATTGTGCGCTGTGCATCTTTTTTAGCAGCAACATCACGTTTGTCGTAAAGTTTTTTACCTTTACAAAGTCCCACTTGCACTTTGGCTCTGCCTTTTTTGAAGTAGATAGACAATGGAATAAGGGTAAGGCCTTCTTGCTTTGTTGTGCCAAGAAGTCGCATAATCTCTTTTTTGTGCATTAAGAGTTTACGCACTCTCATTGGGTCGCGGTTGAAAATGTTACCGTGGTCATAGGGGCTTATATGCATACCATTGACAAAAAGTTCACCCTCAATGATACTGCACCAAGCATCTTTAAGATTGCATTTGCCTTGTCTTAAAGATTTAACTTCAGTGCCAACAAGTTCAATACCCGCTTCAAAACTCTCTATGACGAAATAATCGTGGAGAGCTTTTTTGTTCTGTGCAATTGTAGTATTAGTATTTTTCTCTGTCACAATTATTCCTCCTTTTGAGTTTTTTTGAAAATTAACGGGCGATTCGTGAATCGCCCCTACATTATAACAAACTTCTGCCTTGAAGTGCTCTGGAAAGTGTTACCTCGTCTGCATATTCAAGGTCACTGCCAACAGGAATACCGTATGCAAGACGGCTTACTTTTATGCCCATTGGTTTGAGTAGTCGGGCAATATACATTGCTGTTGCCTCGCCCTCAGCAGTAGGATTTGTAGCCATAATAACTTCGTTTACAGAGTCGTCAGCCATTCGGCTTATTAGCTCTTTAATGCGGATATTATCGGGTCCTATACCGTTCATTGGGGAGATTACTCCGTGCAACACATGGTATGTACCTTTGTATTCATGTGTACGCTCAAAGGCTGTAACATCACGAGGGTTTTCAACCACGCAGATTACAGAATTATCACGTTTTGGATTGCTACAAATTCCGCACTTTTCGCCTTCGGTAAGATTACAACAGATATTGCAGGTGTGTATATTAGTATGTGCATTATTTATGGCATCTACCAAACTTTTTGTTTCACTATCATCAAGCCCAAGAATGTAATATGCCATTCTCTCCGCCGATTTTACACCGACAGAGGGCATTTTGCGAAATT
>CALBKQ010000064.1 GCA_937895645.1 uncultured Clostridia bacterium | reverse complement strand
ATACATAGCTTCATTAACTCCTCGATTTTCAGTTCGGCACGTCCTGCTTCGATGTGGTTATAGCCCTGCTGGGATTTGTTCAGGATCTGACCGATTCTTGCCTGCGTTAAATCCCGATCTTCACGGATGCTCCGGAGTCTCGTCCGATAGTCCTTCATGCATATACCTGCCTTCAAAAATGATGGGCATATGTTATCATACTCAAAATTTGAGTGTTGACAATTACTCAAAGATTGAGTAATATATTTACTGGTGGTTATTATGTGTTTTGAAGATTTTGAAAAATGTCCATATTTAGAAGATGAAAAATCAGTATGGGCAGATTTACCTTATTGTGTTATGGTTTATGACGAACTTACTGTGTGGACATTTGAGGAATTGTGTTATAAAAATTTTACAGAATGTCCCGTGTATAAAAAGATAATGGAAAAAGTAAAAAAATAAACGATACGGAGAATAAAATCTCTGTATCGTTTTTTGTTGTGTAAATTTGAGTTTGTCGGGATAAATGGAAAGTGGAAAACGAAGGAACTGCGTTGCAATTATATATAATTAGCGTCGCAGACCCGAAATTACGAATTCCGAATTACGCATTACGAATTGAGTTCGACAAACTATAATTTGTTGAAATTCTTTATATCGACACAAAATTGAATATTTGCACTTAACTAATTGCAACACAATCTTTTGCATCGACTTTAATACCGTTAATGGTGACTGCGTTATCTGTGTAGTTCACATAAACTTTTTCACTATTGTTGTATTCTGTGCAATAAACTCCGTTCTGCACTTTGTAGTGTGATGTCATTCTTGCACCGCGCAAAGTGGCGAGAGCACTATTTGCTTTTGTGTAGCATTCAACAATCTCATTTATGTTACTGTCATAATAATATTTAGCGTCAAGGTCCTTGTCAAATGTTGTGCAATACCATTCTGCACTTGGTAAACAACCGTATTCAACAGACTTTAAGAACGACATAGTAATATTTGCACTTGAATTCATTCCAACACCGCTATACTCACAAATACCGTGAAGCATAATCTGTGCAAATGGTATTCCCACATAAGCACCATTTTCTTCTCTCGCACAAGGGGTAAGAGGGATTGATGAAACTATATCAGCGTTTTTGACCGAGTATAAATTACCTGTATCAACCATAATAAGTTTTGATGTTGTAAGAACAGGTATTTGTGCCGATATTTCTTTTTTAGCACTTACTTTTGAATAAAACTGTGATGAATAGTCAGAATAAAGCGAGTTGCCTATATCGTTAAGAGCATATCCGTCAAAATTTATATCTCCTGACGCATTCAGAATACTCTCAATTTTATCTTCAAGGTCAGCCATTTTCAAAGCACCTTGTTTTGATGTAGCATAAGGGAAGTTGCCACTGGTTTCTGTCTTGATTTTTGAGCCGTCAACTGACTTTGCACCTTTTCCGTTATAATCGTAGGTAAGAATATCTGTTTCAACAAAAAGTGTAAACTGCTGACTGTTAAGGTAAGCGTATAATTCATCAAAAACTTTTGACTTGCCAAGTTCTGAACTGAACTTGCCAAAATCTTCATTACTACCGTTGTTGGCCTCGTCATAAAGCCCGTTGTAACGAAGATATATGTTGTTTACACCTTTCGCTTTAAGAAGTGTCATAAGTGAAAGTGTCTGTTCATAAGAAGAAAGTACTGTGTATTTACCCTTGCTGTTTCTATAACCACCCTGCACAGAAACCATAAGAGGAATATTACCTTTAACATCTGAAAGAGTTTTTGTTGAAAGTACAGAGTTTCTTATAAGATTTTCACGACAAGCAGTTGCCATTCCTGAATATGTAGCCGATTTTCCAGAAAGAAAACGGTAACACAAAATAATTTCATTCTGGTATTCATAACCATAAGTCTTTTTTATTCTGTTGCCTTGCTCATTTAGTATTTCAGTTGTGTTGAATGTAGCATAAACACCGTTAAGTACGGTGTTATCATTTTTATCAGCGTGAATATCTGCAATAGAATCACCTTGCTCAATAATGCAAAGAAATGCACCATTACCACGCTTAATGCCAAAGGCACCAACAAGACAGTTGTTTTCGTAAACAGTAAGGTCAACAGGGGTGAACTCAGCATCTTTAACACCTGTCATAATCAAAGCACCACTACCGTCCGGTACAAAAATATAATCTTCACTGCCACTTTCTTCATAAGAGCCGAAGTTTTTTAATAAGCGTACTTTTTCAAGTTTTACACCTTTAGGAAGTTTTAAGTTGTTCATACTTACATTTACATAGAACGAACCGTCACGCAATGTGTAAAGCACAGACAAATCTGCACGGATTTCTTTGTCTTTTAATTCATTTATATCTTTTTTGCCCGTTTCCGCATCAAGAGAAAGTGAGTATTTTACAAGTACGCCATCATCACCTGTGGTGTATTCAAAATTTCCGAATGCAACAGAGTTATCCTGAGAATTAAGTACATAAACAGTTTCGTCACCGTTTGAAAGCACAACTTCTAATGCAGAAGATTGTATTTGCTTTTTAGTTGACGAGTGGGGGAGTGTAGTCCATAAATTACCTGAGTTTATATCACGGATTGCCACCGTGCAAGTGCTTTTGTCAAAAAGCAACTCAATAAGGCCAGATTTGCAAACAGATTCATAAGACTTATCAATGCTTTTGTGAAGTGCATCGCCACTGTATTCTGCGGTAACCGTTTTAAGCTCTTTGAATCTTACGGTTTTAGTGGAAACATTACTACCGCAAGATGAAAATAAAAGAGTTATAACACAGATAACAGATAATATTTTTATTAATTTCAAATATGATTTTTTATTCATAAATAATACTCCAAACAATGAAATCAATATATTATATCATATTGGAGAATATTTTGCAAATTTGAGTTTGTCGAAATCAATTCGTAATTCGTAATGCGTAATTCGGAATTCGTAATTTCGGAA
>CALBKQ010000063.1 GCA_937895645.1 uncultured Clostridia bacterium | reverse complement strand
CCCGGTGGTCAAGCGGTTAAGACACCGCCCTTTCACGGCGGTAACACGGGTTCGATTCCCGTCCGGGTCACCACAAAGAAACAGTTCACAAATTGTGAGCTGTTATTTTTTTGGAATTAAACTTTTTGGAATCGAACCCGCGAGGGTCTAAGCGTCAAGAAAACGATATATTATATCGTTTTTAGCGAAGAGCACAATGCGAATCCCTCATTCGCATTGTGAGACTATAAATCGATTCCCGTCCGGGTCACCATAGAAAAGCATCGCAATAGCGGTGCTTTTTTTTTATCTAATTGCTTTTTGTTATATTTTGTGATATATTTAGTACATTAAATTTCAAAAGGAAAATCATTATGGATATCAGAGAAAAATCACTTAAAAAGCATTATGAATGGGCAGGTAAAATAGAAGTCGTTTCACGTGTGCCAATAAATACTAGAGAGGATTTGTCTCTTGCATATACCCCTGGCGTTGCCGAGCCATGCCTTGAAATCAATAAAGATTATAATAAGAGTTTTGAACTTACTCGTCGTAGTAATCTTGTTGCAGTTATAACAGACGGTACTGCTGTTTTAGGTCTTGGTGATATTGGCCCAGAAGCAGGTATGCCGGTTATGGAAGGTAAATGTGCTCTTTTCAAGGAGTTTGCAGATGTTGACGCATTCCCAATCTGTATTCGTTCAAAGGGTGTTGACGAGATAGTAAGAACAATCTATCTTATTTCAGGCTCATTCGGTGGAATTAACCTTGAAGATATTTCAGCACCTCGTTGCTTTGAAATTGAAAGAAAGTTAAAAGAAATCTGTGATATTCCTGTATTCCATGATGACCAGCATGGTACTGCAATCGTTGTTGCAGCTGCTCTTATAAATGCCCTTAAACTCGTCAAAAAAGAAATTGATGCAGTTAAAGTTGTAATTAACGGTGCGGGTAGTGCAGGTATTGCAATTGGTAAGCATTTGCTTAATATGGGCGTAAAAAATCTCACTTTTGTTGACCGTTTTGGTATAATCTCCGAGGGTGATGAGCAGTTGAATGAGGCTCAGGCTGAAGTTGCAAAGATTACAAACCTTGAACATAAAACAGGTGTATTGGCTGATGCTATGGTGGGTGCTGATGTGTTTATCGGTGTTTCTGCACCAAATGTTGTAACTGAAGATATGGTTAAAGCAATGAATAGTGACGCTATTATGTTCCCAATGGCAAACCCAACACCTGAAATTATGCCTGATTTAGCTAAAAAGGCAGGGGCGAGGGTAGTTGGTACCGGTCGTTCGGATTTCCCCAACCAGATTAACAATGTACTTGCATTCCCTGGTATTTTCCGTGGTGCTCTTGATTGTCGAGCATCTTGTATTAATGAAGAAATGAAAGTTGCAACCTCTTATGCTCTTGCTTCTCTTATTCCTGACAATGAAATTACAGAAGAAAATATTATTGCCCCGGCACTTGATAAACGAGTGGCTGAAGTAGTTGCAAAAGCAGTAATCAAAACAGCAAAAGAAACAGGCGTTGCAAGAATCTAAATACATAATAAGAGAGGTAACACAATTATTCTGTGTTACCTCTTTCTTTACTTATCGTTAAGTTAAGTATTATCTAAAATGTATAATATATGACACAGGTGATACAAAATATTTTCAAAATTGTTGACAATTTGAAACATAAGTGCTATAATTACTGCAAAATTATACGCATGGGGGAATGAAAATGCAATATCAGGTTTTTGACCACATAATCAATCTTGAAAACGAAAATATTAAAACTTACGGTATAGTTCTTTATGTGAACAATTTTGAAGTTTTAAGGGTGTATGACGTTTCAACTGATTATCAGGCGATTTCTGATTTTGTTGATTTAATAAATAAAAAACACCTTGACCCTTTTAAGTTAGGGGAGTCACTTGAAGAATTTATAAATAAAAACTGATTTCACAAATAAAGTCCCTACCATTAATGTATATCGCAAAGTAATATCAAATTGTTACAAAGCAAAAAACAAAAAAATGTAAAATTGTAAAAATAATTTGAAAATAATGTTGACAAATTACATTAAATAGTATATACTATCAAGGCTGACAAAAAAGTGAACAGTTCGGGGTGTAGCGCAGCTGGTAGCGCGCCACATTTGGGATGTGGATGCCGCAGGTTCGACTCCTGTCACTCCGACCACCTAAGTACAATGGTTTTAATACAAATCGTTGTACTTTTTTTGTTTTTGTGGTATAGTTTATTCATATAGTAGTTTTAAATCAAAGGGTAAACTATGGGATTTTAAGTGACCTTTTTAAAGATTCATTTGAAACATGGTTTAGAATTATGAATTGTTAATAAAAAGGAGAAAAACTATGAGCTACTTAAGTGAACTTCGTAAAATTGTAGGACATAGACCACTACTTTCTGCTGGTGCTACTGTCCTTGTAATTAAAGATAGTAAAATTCTTTTGAACCTCCGTTCCGATACAGAAACGTGGGGTATCCCTGGTGGTGGATTAGAGCTTGGTGAATGTTTAGAAGAAACTGCATTTCGTGAATTAAAAGAAGAAACAGGTCTTACTGCTGGGAAAATGACATTGGTCACTGTGTTGTCTGGTAAGGACTTTTATTTTGTTTACCCTAATGGTGATATGTTGTATTCCGTTGTTTCTTTATATCTTGCCGAAAATGTCAGCGGAGATTTAAAAATTACAGATGGCGAAAGTCTTAAACTTCAATATTTTAGTTTCGATAATTTACCAAATCTCGAAAGCAGAGCAAAAACAATAATTGAGTGGATAAAAGAAAATAAAAAAGATTTAATAGGATATAATGATTTTGACAATAAATTTGTATTTACGGAGGTCAAGATTTGAAAAGAAAAATATTGATTGTTGACGGAAGTAATTTATTGTTTCAAATGTTTTTTGGAATGCCTTCACGAATATATAATGAGCAAGGAATAGGTATATGGGGAGTGTGGGGCTTTGTTGGTGCTCTTCTTAAAATCGTTCGGCAAACAAATCCAACCCATCTTGCAGTTCTTTTTGATGGTGATAATAAGAACAAAAGTACTTTAATAAATAGCGATTACAAAGCAAACAGAATTGATTATAGTCAAGCATGTGACGAAGAAAATCCATATTCACAATTAACATATGTTTATCAAGCACTTCAATATTTAGGTATCACTTATGCAGAAACTACAAACTGTGAAGTGGACGATTGGATTTCTAGTTATACAAGTTTATATGGAAATGATAATGAAATTGTTGTTTCATCTTTCGATAGTGACTTTTTTCAATTAATAAGTGACAATGTTTCGATTTTAAGATATCGTGGAGATAAATCAATACTTTGTACACCTAAATACTTACGAGAGAAATATGGAATTGAACCTTATCAATATGCTGATTTCAAATCGTTGACAGGAGATAAAGCAGATAACATTGTCGGCGCTGATAAAGTGGGAACAAAAACTGCAAGTGTGCTACTTCAAGAGTTTGGTTCACTTGATAATATAATTCGAAATGCAGAAACAATAAAAAAGCAATCAGTAAGAGAATCTGTTACAAAGAATAGCGAACGTTTACTACGAAATTTGGAACTGAT
>CALBKQ010000062.1 GCA_937895645.1 uncultured Clostridia bacterium | reverse complement strand
CGCTTTTTTCTTTTGGAGTAGAAACTGATTGAGGCTCAATAACTGAATGTTCCTTATAATAATCATAATTACCATTATAAATTATGATTTCACGTGGTTTCATTTCAATAATTTTAGTGGGAACAGAGTTGAGTAAATATCTGTCGTGAGAAACCATAATTATAGTACCTTCATAATTGCTCAAAGCAGCGTCTAACGCCTCTTTTGCCTTATAGTCAAGGTGATTTGTAGGCTCGTCTAAAACAAGCACATTTGAGCGTTCAAATGTAATTATACAAAGTACAACTTTAGCTCTATTGGCACCACTCATCTCACGAATACGTTTGAATACATCGTCATCTTCAATGAGAAACCGACCAAGCATACTGCGGATTTCGTATTCTGTTTTAGTGGGGAATTTGCGATGCACAGCTTCAAGAACGGTCATATTAAGGTCAAGTGAAGATAATTCTTGGTCAAAATATGAAATCTTTACATTTCCACCCCAACGCACAATACCTTCATAAGTCATCTTTTTAAGTATTGCTTTAAGTAATGAAGATTTACCAACACCATTTTTACCTACAAAAGCAACTTTTTCACCGCGTTCAATTACAAGATTAAAATTTTCAAAGAGAGTCTTTTTTTCGTCACCATTTCCAACACTGACTTTTAAGTTTTTACATTCAAGAATAGTTTTGTGTGGCTCAATGTCAAATGGAAATGTAATATGTAAATCTTTGGCTTTTGGATTAGGTTTTGCCTGAAGTTCCATTTTTTCAAGAGCTTTAACACGCGAACCAACACTATTTATACTGCTTGATTTGGCAAGATTTTTACGAACATAGTCGCGTAACTGCTCAATTTCTTTTTGTTGCTTTTCATATTCTTTAGTAAGCGTTTTAACTCTTTCTTCTTTCTGTTTTAAGAACGAAGAATATCCACCTTTATAGCGTACTAATTCACCATTTTCAATTTCACATATGTCAGATGCAACAGAGTTTAAGAAATATCTATCGTGAGATACAATTATAACAGCACCTTTGTAAGATTCAAGGTAATTTTCAAGCCAGTTTAACATCCCGAAATCAAGATGGTTTGTAGGCTCGTCAAGAATAAGTAAATCAGGATTTTCTACAAGAATTTTAGCAAGTGCAAATCTAGTTTTTTCTCCACCTGAAAGAACAGAAACGCTATTATCTAAATTAAAATCACCAAAACCCATACCATTGAGTACGGTATTGATTCTTACTTCCGCATTATAACCATCACAAGCGTCATAAATATTTGTAAGTCGTTCATATTCGGTTGAAAGTTCAGTGTATTCGTTACCACTTGTGACTGCCATTTTTTTAGATATTTCTTCAAGTTGTTTTCTTGTGTCAAATGCAAGTTTCAAAGCATTTTGTATTTCTTGGCGAAGTGTGTTTGATGTGTCAAGTGCCTCATTTTGCTTTAAGTAACCAATACGGATATTTGGTTTAGTAGCAAGCGTACCTTCTTCATATTCAAGAGCACCTGAAATAATGTTGAGCAGAGTAGTTTTACCCACACCGTTAATGCCTAAAAGTCCAATACGGTCTTTTTCGTTAACAGTCAGGTTTACATTTTTTAGTATGATTTTGTCAAGAAAACTTTTGTTAATATTTTGTAAAGTAATAAGCATAATTTTTTACCTTATTTATTTGCAAGATTTTTAATGTTTTTCTTCCACATTCCCGTAAAGTAGAATACACAGGAAATTGCTGTAGCTAACAGCCAGCCAATAGGCCACGAGTACCAAATTCCTTGTTGTGCAAATATTGGCGATAGTGCAAACGAAAGAACAACTCGTAAAAGCAAATCTGAGAATGTTGAGACCATAAAGATGTTTACCGCACCGCTACCACGAAGTACACCATCAATTATAAGCTTAATTGATATGAATAAGTAAAATGGTGCAACCGTCTTTAAGAAAGCAATACCAGCCTCAATAATCGCTGTATCAGTTTCATTTACAAAAATTCGCATCATAATTTCAGGGTAGAAATTAAAAAGCAAAAATAGGGGAGTTGTTATTGCAAAAGACATAAAATACAAATATTTTACTCCCTTTTTAATTCTATCGATTTTGCCTGCACCTACATTTTGTGCGGTATAACTTGACATGCTGTTACCAAGTGCAGTAAGAGTAGTAATTGTAAATGTGTTTAGTTTTCCTGCGGCTGAAAAACCTGCAACTATAATGTCACCAAAAGTGTTGACGAGTCCCTGAATAAAAATATTGCCAACTGACACAAAACTTTGTTGTAATATACTTGGAATTGCAACAAAAAGTATCTTTTTAAGTATGTCAAAAGAGAATGTTTGAGCTTTGCCACAGTTAAGTTTGCGTATTCTTAAAACTAATGTAACAAAGGACAATATTGATGCAATACCTTGTGCAATAAATGTTGCCCAAGCAACACCAGAAACACCCATTGATGTATATTTTACAAGTATGTAGTCAAGAACAACGTTAAATACAGATGAAATAATTAGAAAGAACAGGGGAGTTTTAGAATCGCCTAATGCAGTAAAAATACCTGTACAGATATTATACAAAAACAGAAAGACTAAACCAGCAGTATAAATATTTAGATAATCAGCAGACACGTTAAACAAATTACTTGGTGTATTTAATTTAATAAGTAAAGGTGATGAAAAAGTTAATCCAAGTATTGTTAAAACAATACTTAATGATAAAATGGCTATAAGAGAAGTACTAATACAAGTTTTCATTTTTGAGTAATTACCATTACCAAAAAACTGTGAAATAACAACGCTGCAACCTATATTTGAACCATTTGCAATCGCCATATAAATCATTGTGATTGTATATGAAATACCTATAGATGCCAAAGCATTTCCGCCAAGCAGTTGCCCAGCAATTATACTATCAGCAATATTATATAGTTGCTGAAACATAACAGAAATAAGCATTGGAATTGTAAATTTAACAAGTATTTTTGCAGGATTACCAGTTGTCATATCTCTAACCATTTTTTCACCTCATTTCAACCTTAAAAAAGGGACTGAGCTTCAGTCCCTTTTACTGTTTTATTATAATGTTTCAAGAATGCTTCTTGCTACACTGATACCATTTGATGATGCTTGCATAAGTCCGCGTGTAACTGATGCACCGTCACCAATAGCGTGAAGACCTTTAACGCTTGTTTCAAAGTTAGTATCAACAACAACTTTGTTTGAATAGAATTTAACCTCAACACCATAAAGAAGTGTTTCATCACTTGCAATACCCGGTGTAACTTTATCAAGTGCTTCAAGCATTTCTGCAATATCAACCATAATTCTATGTGGGAATACAAGAGATAAGTCACCTGGTACAGCGTCTTTAAGTGTAGGAATAAGATTGTTTCTGCAAAGTCTTTCAGGTGTAGTTCTTCGACCACGCTTAAAATCACCATAAGTCTGAACAAGAATTTTACCGTCACAAAGCATATTACTAAGCTGTGCAATTTGTTTACCATATTCAATAGGTGATTTGAAAGGTTTTGTAAAGTTCTTTGATACAAGAAGTGCAAAGTTTGTATTGTTTGTTTTGTATTCTGCAGATTTATAAGCATGACCGTTTACAACAGCAAGACCATTGTCATAATATTCAGTTGCTACTTCACCGGAAGGGTTAGAACAGAAAGTTCTTACTTTGTCATCAAATGTTTGTGAATAGTAGACAAGTTTTGCTTCATAAAGGTTTTCATTCAAGAACTTCATAACCTCGTCACGAACTTCAACGCGGACGCCAACGTCAACAGTACCAACCTGGGTTTCAATTTCGTGGTCTTTACAGATATGACTAAGCCACTCTGCACCTTCACGACCTACTGCCGCAACAATCTTACTAGAATAGTATGTCTCACCATTAGCAATAACACCTTTTACCTGATTATCTTCAATAATAATATCAGAAACCATTGTATTGAAAATGATGTTACAACCATTATCTTCAAGGTGCTTTTGAAGTCTGCCATAAATTTTATAGCCCTCTTCTGTTCCTAAATGACGAATTGGACATTCAATTAATTTAAGATTTGCATTAATTGCTTTTCTACGGATTTCTTCGATTTCAGCACGCTTGTCAACACCATAAACATTAGTGTCAGCACCAAAACTTAAATATACATCATCTGCTTCTTTTAACAATGCCATAGTTTCTTCATAGCCAAGAATTTCAGGAAGATGACCACCAACATCAGGTGAAAGTGAGAGTTTACCGTCAGAAAATGCACCTGCACCGGCAAATCCTGTTGTAATAGAACAAGGTTTGCAACCAACACACTTTTTAGTTGTTCTTTTAGGGCACATTCTTTTTTCAATAGAACGACCTTTTTCAATCATAAGAATATTGATATCAGGCTTTTTAGCCAAAAGTTCATAAGCACAGAATATACCTGATGGACCTGCACCAATAATAATTACATCAAATTTATTATTCATAATAATCATTCCTTTTTATCTATCTTCTCTGAAGTATGATAATCCAAGCGAAGCAGGGGGCTGATTTTCTTTTTTGTTCATCATACTTGTAACAATTAAAACAACGATTGTGATTATATAAGGCAACATTTTTAATATTTCTCGTCCTGAGAATGAAATATTTCCAAAGACAAAAGCCGCAATATATAATGCACCAAAAAGATAAGAACCAATTATTGAAATATTGGGTTTCCACAATGTGAAAATAACAAGTGCGATTGCAAGCCAACCGAATGCTTCAATAGTTGATGCATTTTCCCAGCTTCCTTTAACATAATCCATTATGTAGAATACGCCACCAAAACCAGCAATACCACTGCCAACTAAAATTGCAACATATTTATATAATGTGATATTAACACCCATTGCGTCAGCAGTTGCAGTATTTTCACCAATTGCACGGAGATTAAGACCAACTTTAGTTCGGTTGAATATAAAGGTAGTAATCAAAGCAATAATAATTGCTAAATATACATAAAAGCCGTGACCGAATAATACTTTAACAATACCGTTTGAACCTTCAGCAAAAGGTAAGCATTTAGCGATAATTTTACCTGCTGTAGAAAAGTTAGTTTTATCGACATATGAGTGCATCAAGAATTGAGTTACACCATTACCAAAAATTGTAATTGCAAGACCTGTAATGTTCTGATTACAACGGAATGTAATTGTCATTACCGCATAAATTGCACCTGTTACAGACGCAAAAAGAAATGCACCGAAAAGAGATGATAATATCAGCATTAGCCATGATGCGTTTTCAATTACTTCCAGACTATCCATATACAAACTTACAAAAAGACATCCACCAACAGTACCCGTACACATAATACCTGGAATACCAAGATTTAAGTGACCTGCCTTTTCAGTAATTGTTTCACCGATACAACCGAAAAGAAGAACTGTGCCGATTGCAATAGCACTCATTAAGAATGTAACTGTCA
>CALBKQ010000061.1 GCA_937895645.1 uncultured Clostridia bacterium | reverse complement strand
TATGTCCACTTTATTCGTACAACTGATGATTATCACGAAAAAGCAGTTCAAAAGATTTTCCAAAAACTTTACGACCAAGGTGATATTTATAAGAGTGAATATGAAGGTCTTTACTGTACTCCTTGTGAGTCTTTCTGGACTGAAAGCCAGTTAGTTGACGGCAAATGCCCTGACTGTGGCAGAGATGTTCATAAAGAAAAGAAAGAAACATATTTCCTTAAGCTTTCAAAATATCAGAAACAGCTTGAAGACTTTATTGAAAATAATGAAAACTTTATTTACCCTGAAGCTCGCAAAAAGGAAATGCTTAATAATTTCATCAAGCCCGGACTTCAGGATTTGTGCGTATCTCGTTCATCGTTCAAATGGGGTATTCCTGTTTCATTTGACGACAAACATGTTATCTATGTTTGGATTGATGCACTTTCAAACTATATTACTGCTCTTGGTTACGACCCAGACGGTAGTAGTGAAAAATACAACAAATACTGGCCTGCTGATGTTCATATTATCGGTAAGGATATTGTAAGATTCCACACAATTTACTGGCCAATTATGCTTATGGCACTTGGTGAGCCACTTCCAAAACAAGTTTACGGTCACCCTTGGCTTCTTTTTGGTGAAGATAAAATGAGTAAATCTCGTGGTAACGTTATTTATGCTGACGACCTTACAGAGATTTTTGGTGTTGACGCTGTTCGTTACTATCTTCTTTCAGAAATGCCACACGCACATGACGGCTCAATTACTTATGAAGCAATGATTGACCGTTTCAACACAGACCTTGCAAACACTCTTGGTAACCTTGTAAACCGTACAATCGCAATGCAGAACAAGTATTTTGATGGTGTTGTTCAGGCTCCTTGTTGCCCAACTGAATTTGACGAAGACCTTAAAGAAAGCGCTAAAAAGGCACTTCAAGGCTTTGACAAGTACATTTCAGAATACAAGATGAGTGATGCAGTTGAATGTGTAATCAATTTTGCTCGTCGTTGCAATAAGTACATTGACGAAACAATGCCTTGGGCACTTGCAAAAGACGAAGCACAGAAAGAAAAGCTTGGTACTGTTCTTTATAATCTTCTTGAAGGTATCCGTGTTCTTTCTGCACTTATCTCCCCTATTATGCCTGAAACTGCAGTTAAGATTGCAGAACAGTTGAATGTTGCACCAGCAACCTATGAAAGCATTCAGGAATGGGGAGGACTTGAAAGCGGAATTACAGTTGGTACTGCTACTCCTCTTTTCTCACGTATTGACGGTGAAAAGCTTATTGCTGAATTACAGGCTAAAAAAGAGGCCGAAGAAAAGGCAAATGCTCCTGCACCAAAAATTGAGGGACTTGCAGAAATCGGTTTTGACGATTTTATGAAAGTTGAACTCCGTGTTGCAGAAGTTAAAAACTGTGAACCAATCAAAAAGGCTAAAAAACTTCTTAAACTCACTCTTGATGACGGTACAGGTACTGACAGAATCGTTGCAAGTGGTATTGCAAAATGGTATAAACCAGAAGACCTTATCGGTAAAAAAGTAGTAGTTGTTGCAAACCTTAAACCTGCAGTTCTTTGTGGGGTTGAAAGTTGCGGTATGATTCTTGCAGCAGATGTTACAGAAGAAGATGCAAAGGTTATTTTTGTAGACAAAGATATGCCAAACGGAGCGAGAATAAGATAATGTATCATAACATTTTTGATTCACACGCACATTATGACGACGAGCAGTTTGACACAGACAGAAACGAACTGCTCGTTTCTTTTAGAGAAAAGGGAGTTTCAGGCGTCATTTGTTGCGGAACAAACATTAAAACAAGTGAATTTGCAGTAGAGCTTTCTCACAAATACGATTTTGTGTATTCGGCAGTAGGTTTTCACCCTCTTGATAATGACGAATACAAAGATGGTGATTTGGAAAGAATAAAAGAACTTGCAAAAGATGAAAAATGCGTTGCAATCGGTGAAATCGGACTTGACTATCACTATGAAAAAGAAAGTCGTGAAAATCAGTTAATTCTTCTTGAAAGGCAAATAGAACTTGCGAATGAGTTAGATTTACCCATCATTTTCCACGACAGAGAATCTCATGAGGACACACTAAACATACTGAAAAAATACAAACCAAAAGGCGTTCTTCATTGTTTCTCAGGTAGTGTTGAAATGGCAAAAGAGATTATAAAACTAGGGTTTTATATTGGTCTTGGCGGTGCTGTCACATTCAAAAATGCAGTTAAACCCTGCGAGGTTGCAAAGTATGTACCAAGTGACAAATTGCTTATTGAAACTGATGCTCCATATATGACTCCCGTGCCATTCAGGGGTAAAAGATGTGATTCGCTTCACATTCCGTATACTGCAGAAAAAATCGCAGAACTCCGTGAAGTTCCAGCACAAGAAATTCTTGATTTGACAGATAAAAACGCAAGAAAATTATTTAATATAAGGTGATTATTATGTTAAAACATATTGTAATGTGGAAATTTAAGGATGCAGAAGGCAAAACTAAAGACGAAAATATTGAAATCGTAAAAAACGGTCTTGAGGCTCTTCCGCCTGTTATTCCACACATAAAAAAACTCACATTCCTTAAAAACCAAGTAGAATGTGAGAGAAATTTTGATGCACTTTTAGTTGTTGAAACTGAAAACGAAGAAGAATTAGAAAAATACAAAGTTCATCCCGAACACAAAAAAGTTGCAGGTTATGTTGCTAAAGTAACAGAAAACCGCGGTGCAGTTGACATCTGGGAATAAAATTAAGGGTACTCGATTGAGTACCCTTTTTTATTTTGCTTATTTATGAATTATTTTTGCCTTCAAGCTCATCCATACTAATAAGCACACCGCTGTCACCCATAACAGTTGGTAACTCGCCATTCCATTTGTTCCACTTTATGTAGTCAACATAGTCTGGTGATTTTGCAAGTGCTTCCTGAATAAGACGAATACTTTCAGCTTCAGCTTCGGCTTGTGTAATCTTCTGCTTTGCCTCTACTTCAATACGGGCAAGGTCTTGTTCTGCCTTTAACGCATTTTGTTGAGCAGTTTGTTTTGCCTCAACTGCCGCATTAAATTCTTCAGAGAAATCGAAGTTTACAATGTTGAAGATTTCAACTGTAAGACCATACTGGTTGATTTTTTCTGACAAGGCGTCTTTAATCTGGTCGCCTACTGCCTGACGTTTTGTAATAAGTTCTTCAGCAGTATATTGTGCAGATACCGCTTTAATGCTTTACTGAATTGCAGGAACGATAATAACTGAACCATAGTCTACACCAACATTCTGATAAAGTGATGCAGATGAATCGTTATTTACATGGTAGTTTACTGCAACAACATAAGAAACAATCTGCAAGTCCTTTGATGATGCTGAGCCTTCAGTCTCTATCTTCTGTGTACGGTTGTTAACCTGTACTACTCGCTGAATAAATGGGATTTTGAAGTGCAAACCTTCGTCAAGCACATTATCTTCTACAGCACCGAATGTAAGCACAACGCCTGTATGACCTGCTGAAACAACAGTAAAACTTGAAAGTAAAACCACACCCACAATAAGTGCGATTACTGCAAGTACAACAATTTTTACAATCTTTTTATTATTCATAATAAATCCTCCCTTTGATAATATTTTGCCATATCCGACATATTATGTCAATATTCATTTGTTATCTTTTATGAAAAATATATCATATAAAGATTTATGATTGTGTTTTCAGATTAATATAATTTGAGTTGTTGTTTCGTAAATGAATTACAAAAAATCAAATTACGAAAGTTTGTGGATGAAGAGTCCTGATAACAATTTTGGTTCAAACCATGTTGATTTTGGTGGCATAACCTGACCTGCGTCGGCAATGTCCATAAGTTCATTAAGGGAAGTTGGGTACATTGCAAATGCAAGTTTCATTCCCTCAGCACATCTTCTTTCTAATTCTCCTAAACCACGAATACCACCAACAAAGTCGATTCGTTTATCTGTTCGTGGGTCTGTGATATTAAGAATTGGTGTAATGAGATTGTTTTGAAGAATTGAAACATCAAGGCACTCAACAGGGTCATCTTCATTGATAAATTCCGGTTTTGCAGTTACTTTATACCATTTATTATCAAGATACATACCAAATGTATGACGCTCTTCTGGTGCATAAGGGCTTGTTTCTGCTTCTTCAACGACAAATTTTTCGCTCATTTTTGCAATAAATTCTTCACTTGTGTTACCGTTCAAATCTGCAATAACGCGATTGTAATCCATAATCTTTAATTGGTCACAAGGGAAAATTACTGACAAAAAGAAGTTAAACTCTGCATTTTTGTCGTACTCACCGTCACCGCGTCTTCTCTCACCTACACGCACAGCTGAAGCGCATCTGTGATGACCGTCGGCAATATAAAGATATGGAATTTCTTGGAATTCTTTAACAAGAGTATCAATAACTGTATCGTCATCAATTACCCATACAGTCTGTGAAACACCGTCGTCACTTACGAAATCATAACAAGGCGTATGAGTCCTTTTCCAGTTTTCTGTAATATCTGAAACAGTTTTATTTTCACGGTGTGTTAAGAAAATAGGACCTGTATTTGCATCAAGAGTATCAACGTGACGAATACGGTCTGCCTCTTTATCAGCACGTGTGAATTCATGTTTTTTAATAACATTATTGATATAATCGTCAACTGCAGTGCAACCAACAATACCTGTTTGCTCACGTCCATTCATAATCTGGCGATAGATATAAAGCATTGGTTTTTCGTCCTGTTTGCAGATACCTTTTTCACTTAAAGCGTCAAGATTTTCTTTTGCTTTAAGGTAAACTTCTGCTGAATAAATATCAATACCCTGTGGCAAATCAACCTCTGCTTTATCAACATGCAAGAATGAGTATGGTTTATCTTTTACCATTTCTCTTGCTTCTTCTGAATTCATTACATCATAAGGCAAAGCACCTACTTCACTTGCATACTCGTCTTTAGGTCTGACTGCCTTAAAAGGCTTTAATACTGCCATTTTATATTCCTCCCTATTTCTGTGCTTTATAAAAATACGTATTACTGCTGTCACCGCTAAAGTAAACTCCACTTACATCTTTATGGACTGCATAAGTTGTAGTTTCTTCATAAAGGGGTAACACAACCGCGTTTTTTAGCAGATAGCTCTGACAATAAACTATTTTTTCATTAGTCGGTAATACTTTCAAATCACTTACAAGTCTGTCAAACTCACCAGAACTATAATTTGAAATATTCATATCATTGTCAGTTGTAAACATTGATAAAAACTCTGACGGATTATTACTGTCAACAGTCAGCGAACAGATTGCCATATCAAAATCATCACTTGCAATACGCTTTACAAAGTCGGTTTCTTCAAGAACTGTTACAATACCGTTAAGTTCAACACCAATATTCTTCTGCCAGTTGTTTACAAGTGCCTTTGCAGTTTTTTCATACTTCTGAGTACAGATTATTTCAATATCAAGTGTTTTGATTTTCAATTCATCAAATGCTTTAAGCATACTGTTTCTTGCAGTGCCAATGTTATATAAAAGCGATTCGATTTTGCTGTTATCTACGCCATAATATGATGGTAAAACTGACTTTAACGGATTTGGGGCAACTAGAGAAATATCAACGCAGGATACAAGTCCTGTCCTCAATGCATTATTCTGCATAGTTTTATCTGCCATATTGAAAACAAGTGAACAGGCAATATTATGAAGTTCAGTTTTTACAACAGAACGACCTAACTCGTCTTTATCATTATCTTCATAGAAAAAGCCCACATCATAAGTACCGTCATCAACTTTTTTTGCGATATCAAGTGTTGTTGCATTAAGATAGAATCCTACACCTGACGGAAGTGGTGAAAAAGCGCCCTTGTATTCTGTATTCTTACTTATAACCACATTTTTGTCTTCACTTATTGATGAAAGGTAAAATCCGCCGTTTGAAATTATATATTCTTCATCTAATCCATATCGGCCTGCTGTAAGTTCAAAAAACTGCTGATTACAAGGATATGACACAGGTTGAGTAAGGGCGTAAAGGAAGTTGACATCTTTTCTTTGGAGAGTAATCTCAAGGGTGTAATCATTGATAACTCTAATCCCTGCCTCATTACTGTTTAACTCTCCTTTATGGATTTTTTCTGCATTTTTAATTGCACTTAAAAGTTCAAAGTCTGGCGCTTCAGTTTCTGGAAGTAATGCACGAATTATACCAAAAGCAAAATCATTTGCAGTAACACTCTTATTAATCGTTACATCTTTTTCCGTAAGAAAATCCTCTGTATCCCCTGAAATGTAATACTGCATATCATCACGAAGATAAAACGTGTAAACAAGTCCATCAGTGGAGATTTTGTAATCCTTAACTGCACATTTAACAGGATTATTATTTTCGTCCAACTTAAAAAGACCGTCAAAAGTATTGACAGCAATCATTTTTTCGCTTACGCTTTCTGCTATTTGCGGGTCAAAATGCTGTGGCATTTCGGTTATTCCGTAAGCAAAGAATTTATTTGTACTATCGTCTTTTTTGCAGGACGCAAAGCAAGTTACAACTATTGTCACTGCACAAAAAAGAGCAATTATTTTCTTAAACATTTTATTCACCACTGCCTATTATATCAAATAAAGTAATTTATGGCTATATTTTCATAAAAATTTTTATAAAAAACTATCTTTTGTTATATTATTTTGGTATAATAATGTATATATTTTACTTAATAGGGAGATTTTGACCTATGACAGATATTTTATTATTGATTTCTATTGCAATTTCAGTTATCTCTGTTGTCATTCTTTTTGTTGTTCTTAAAAACACAAAGAACAATAATGGCAATATTGCTTTAGAACAGAGAATTGACTACATAAACAAAAATATGGGCGACGAATTTCACAGAATCCGTGTTGAAAATCAGAACTCAAATAAAGAAATCCGCGAAGATGTTAAAAAGAGTCTTGAAGATATGTCAACAAGAATTGACAATATGAACAAAGGCAATTTTGAGCACCGTGAAAAAATGAATGAAATGCTTGTTTCAATGAGTGAAAAGAACGCAGAGCAAAGCGACAAACAGAACAAAACTCTTGAAGCATCAATTACAAAAATGCAAGAGTCAAACGAAAAGAAACTTGAAGAAATGCGAGTTACTGTTGACGAAAAGCTTACTGCAACACTTACCACTCGTCTTAACTCTTCATTCAAAACAGTTTCTGACCAGCTTGAAAACTTATATAAATCCCTTGGTGAAATGCAAAAACTCTCAACAGGTGTTACTGAAAATGTTACTGCACTGAACAGAGTGCTTACAAATGTTAAGGCTCGTGGCACTTGGGCAGAAGTTCAACTTGAGGGCATTTTAGACCAGACAATTCCTAACATGTATGAGAAAAATCTTGCTACTGTACCAGGTTCACTTGACCGAGTTGAGTTTGCTATCCGTATTCCATCAAGTGACAAAGATGGTAAAGATATTTTCTTGCCTGTTGACTCAAAGTTCCCTATGGAAGACTATGTAAGACTTTGTGATGCTGCTGACCGTGCAGATGCAGATGCAGTCAAGGTAGCAAGAAATGAACTTGAAAAACGAGTTGTAAACGAAGCAAAGTCTATTTCAAAATACATTCATGTACCTGACACAACGCCTTTTGCAATTATGTACCTTGCAACTGAAGGTCTTTATGCTGAAATTGCGTCTTCAAGAACAGGACTTCCTGAAAAGCTTCAAAATGACTACAACATTATGATTGCTGGTCCTTCAACAATTACAGCCCTTCTCAATTCACTTTCAATGGGCTTTAAGACTATTGCAATCAACGAGAAGGCAAACGAAGTCCGTGAAATTCTTGGTGCAGCCAAAGCACAGTATGAAAAATTCGGTGATTTACTTGCAAAAGCAAAGAAAAAGGTTGACGAGGCAGGTAAAACTTTGGAAGACGCAGAACGCAAAAATCTGTTTATTCAGAGAAAACTTAAAAACATTGAAGCCATTGACACAGTTTCGGCTGATAAACTTTTATTTGACGAAACCGATAGTGTTGATATATAATAGAAATGTTAATGTAAAGTTATACATTTGAGGAGGAAATAAATTATGGCTCTTAAACACGCTGACATTATCGCACAAATGACACTTGAAGAAAAAGCAAGTATGTGCGACGGTCTTGATTACTGGCACAGCCAACCTGTAGAAAGAGTTGGTATTAAATCAATTTCACTTAACGACGGACCTCACGGTATCCGTAAAAAAGGTGACCCAAAAGAAAACACAGATGTTTTGAAGGGATTACCTGCAATCTGTTTCCCAACAGCTTCTGCTACCGCTTGTTCATGGGATACTGACCTTATCTACAAAATGGGTGAGGCACTTGGTGACGAATGCAGAAAAGAACAGGTTTCTGTACTTTTAGGACCTGGTACAAACATTAAGCGCTCACCTCTTTGCGGACGTAACTTTGAATATTTTTCAGAAGATGGTGTACTTGCAGGTGAAATGGCAGCATCTTTTATCAATGGTGTTCAGAGTAAGGGTATCGGTACATCTCTTAAACACTATGCTGCTAACAACCAGGAAACTCGTCGTATGACAGTTAATGCAGTTGTTGACGAAAGAACACTTCGTGAAACATATCTTCTTCCATTTGAAATTGCAGTTAAAAAGGCTCAGCCTTGGACTATTATGAACTCATATAACCGTCTTAACGGTACATATGCTGCTGAAAACAAATGGTTACTTACTGATGTTCTTCGTGACGACTGGGGTTATGAAGGTGTTGTTATTACTGACTGGGGCGCAGAAAATGAAAGAGTACCTGGTCTTATTGCAGGTCAGGAAATTGAAATGCCAACTTCTTCTGGTATCGGCACAAAACTTATTATTGATGCTGTAAACAATGGTGAACTTGACGAGGCTATTCTTGACGCTGCAGTTGACAAGATTATTGAACTCACAAAGAAAGCAGAACCAGTTCTTGGTGGCACTTATACATATGACAGTGACGCTCACCACAACCTTGCTCGTGAAATTGCAAGTCAGTGTATGGTTCTTATGAAGAATGACAACAATGTTCTTCCTCTTAAGAAAGACGCTAAAGTTGCTCTTATTGGTGAAATGGCACATACACCTCGTTATCAGGGTGCAGGTTCATCACTTATTAACCCAATCAAACTTGACTCTGCTTACCAGACAATGAAAGATATGGGTATTAACCTTACTTTCTCAAAGGGTTACGAACTTAAAAAGTGTAAGGCTAAAAAATCATTAGACCTTATTATTGAAGCTAAAAACAGAGCAAAAGAAGCTGATGTTGCAGTTGTATTTATCGGTCTTACTGACGAATACGAAACAGAGGGTGCTGACAGACATCACCTTTCAATCCCACCAATGCACATCACTCTTGTTGAAGAAGTTGCAAAGGTTAACCCTAACACAGTTGTTGTGCTTTCAGGTGGTGCAGCAGTTGAAATGCCTTGGGCAGACAAAGTTCCTGCAATCCTTAATATGTTCCTTACAGGTCAGGCTGGCGGTAGTGCAGTTTGTGATATTCTTTTCGGTGATGTAAACCCAAGTGGTAAACTTAGTGAAACATACCCATTGGCACTTGA